>JAIRXY010000091.1 GCA_031268055.1 Prevotellaceae bacterium
TAATATTTTTTTCGGCACAAAAGTAGATTTTTTTTTTACGAAAACAAAATATTTTTCTCTATTTTAAATTGCTGCTTGCTTCCATAATCCTTATCCGTTTTTAAACCACAAATACACAAAATTTATCCCCGCTTCACACGATTAACGATTAAACCTATAAATTGAAAAATTGATGGTGAAAATCAAATTATTATCTATGCACAAAAAATATTTTGAATTTTTATTAGCCAATAGCGATTCGTAATTCCTAAGCTGATTTTTGATATTTCTGTCTAAAAAATTTTTTCACACAAAAAAAATGTTTATTTTTGGCAAATTTTTATCACCACCATCATACCATGAATTGGAAATTTATAAACCTCGCAGCCATCGTAGCAGTAGGAATGTGCTCATGTGGCAACAGCAAAACAAGCGGCAAAATGGAAATAACGAAAGATCCATTTGGCCAGTACAACAACCAGCAGGTTGACCTCTACACCCTCGCCAACGGGCAGGGCATGAAGCTGAAAGTAACCACCTACGGTGGCGCTATTACGGAGCTGTGGACGCCCGACAGAGACGGCGTAAGCGGCAACATCACGCTTGGCTTTCCGTCGCTCGACGGCTACCGTAGCGAAGCATTCCTGAAATCGGGACCTTACTTTGGCGCGCTGATTGGCCGCTACGGAAATCGTATCGGCAGCGCAAAATTTACGCTCGATGGCGTGGAGTACACGCTTGCCGCCAACAACGGCGCTAACCACCTGCATGGCGGCGTCAATGGATTTGATAAGGCGGTGTGGAGCGCAGAAGAGGTGCGCGAAAAGGAAGCAGTAGGCCTCAAGCTGACCTACCTGAGCAAGGATGGCGAGGAAGGCTATCCGGGCAACCTGAACGTGGAAGTTACCTACCTGCTAACAAAGGACAACGAGCTGAAAATAAAGTATACGGCAACAACCGACAAGCTTACGCACTGCAACCTTACCAACCATGTTTACTTTAACCTGTCGGCGGGTAAAGCGCCCGATGTGCTGGGGCACGAGCTCACCATTTTGGCGGATAAGTATACGGCGGTGGACGCAGGGCTTATTCCTCTTGGCCTGCCGGTGGAGGTTGCCGGAACGCCCTTTGACTTCCGCACGCCGCACACCATTGGCGAGCGTATCAACGACGAGAACGAGCAGCTGAAAAACGGCGGCGGATACGACCACAACTGGGTGCTCAACTCCGGCGGCGGCGAGCTCACCCTGGCAGCGGTGGCATACGAGCCTGCCAGCGGACGGACGCTTGAGGCGTACACTACCGAGCCGGGCATACAATTTTACTCCGGCAACTTTTTAGATGGCGGCCTTGTGGGTGTAGGCGACGTACAGTACGTAAAGCGCTACGGCTTTTGCCTCGAAACGCAGCACTTCCCCGATACGCCCAACCAGCCTGCTTTTCCAAGCACAACGCTCCAGCCGGGGCAAACCTACGCAAGCGAAACCATTTATAAATTTTCTGCCAAGTAAATTAAGGCAGCTAAATCAATTCTCTATCCGCTATGAGTAAAATTTTATCAGCTACAGGGCTAAAGCGAGCCGATTTTCAGAAAATCGTGGACGAAAAGCAAACAGACCTTTTCATCCTAACCAACAAGAATGGTCTGGAGATGACCGTTACCAGTTACGGCGCAAAAATAGTATCTCTCTCGCTTCCCGACAAAGACGGCAAGCTGGTAGATGTTGTCACCGGACATAACAGCATTGATGAGTATTTGTCTTCCGAAGAGCCTTACTTCGGGGCAGTGTGCGGACGCACCGGCAACCGAATTGCCAAGGGAAAATTTACGCTGGATGGCAAAGAGTACACCTTGGCTATCAACAACGGCCCCAACAACCTGCATGGAGGTCTCAAAGGGTTTAACGCCGTAGTATGGGATGGCAAGCAAGTAGACGACCAAACAGTGGAGCTTACCTACCTCTCCAAAGACGGCGAAGAAGGCTACCCGGGAAACCTGACGGTAATCGTTACCTACACGCTGACGGACGACAACGCCGTGCAAATTGACTATCAAGCCACCACCGACAAGGCAACTATAGTAAACCTCACCAACCACAGCTACTTCAACTTATCCGGAGCGGGCGACCCATACATAGGCGACCATCTGCTCAAGATAAATGCCGACGCCTACCTCCCAACGGACGAAACAGCTATCCCCTACGGGAAGCCCGAAAGCGTGGAGGGAACGCCTATGGATTTTCGCCAGCCCTGCGAAGTGGGAAAGCGCATCAACGACAACTTTCAGCAGCTGATTTTCGGCAAAGGCTACGACCACACATACGTGCTGAACAAAAAGGATGGCGAATTTGCTTTCTGCGCATGGGTAAAGTCTCCCAAAACCGGAATCATCATGGAGGTTTACACCACCGAGCCGGGCGTGCAGCTATACACGGGCAACTGGATGAAAGATAGCTATGTGGCCAAGAACGGTAAGCGATACCCCGAAAGGTGCGCCTTGTGCTTGGAAACGCAGCATTTTCCGGATAGCATCAACAAGCCGGAATACCCTTCTGTAGTGTTGCGCCCACAGGAGGTATTCAAAAGTAAAACGACGTTTAAATTCAGCCGCCAATCAAGCTAAACTTCACTCACTTCAATCAATAACTAACAATTACACAACCATTTATTTATGAAACAGCAAAAAACACAAGGCAACAACACTGTTGCAATCGTCATGATGATACTGCTCTTCGGCATGATATCATTTGTCACAAACTTGGCAGCGCCCATGGGAATTGTGCTGAAAAATCAGTTCCAGATTTCCAACTTTTTGGGGTTGCTGGGAAATGCGGCTAACTTTATTGCATACGCTGTGATGGGTATTCCCAGCGGAATCTTGCTCCAAAAAGTAGGCTACAAGAAAACGGCTTTAGTAGCTATTGCTACCGGCTTTGTAGGTATTGGTATTCAATATCTATCGGGGCATACCGGCCAAGAATCGGCTTTCGCCGTGTATCTTTTGGGCGCTTTCGTTGCAGGCTTCTCCATGTGCCTGCTGAACACGGTGGTTAACCCCATGCTGAACATCCTTGGCGGCGGCGGAAACAAAGGCAACCAGCTGATTCAGATTGGCGGGTCGTTCAACTCGCTCATGGCAACTTTCACCCCTATGTTTGTGGGCTTTTTAATTGGCGAAGTTGCAAAATCCAGAATTACCGACATCTTCCCCGTGATGTATATCGCAATGGGTGTTTTTGCTACAGTGTTTATCGTGCTAAGCTTGGTCAACATACAGGAGCCAAATGCAGAAAAGAGCTCCGAGCCTTTGACAGGCTTGCTGCTGGGCGCTCTGAAATTCCGCCACTTTGTGCTGGGCGCTATTGCCATATTCGTTTACGTGGGCATAGAAATTGGAGTGCCGGGGGCAATGAACCTGTTCCTTTCCGACCCCAATGCAGGAGGCTTGGAGCCAACAGTAGCAGGCTTTGTTGCGGGCACCTACTGGTTTTTGATGCTCATAGGTCGCTTAATTGGCGCTTCCATAGGCGCTAAGGTATCCAGCAAGGCTATGCTTACAGTGACCTCTTTCATAGGTTTGGCGCTGGTTAGCTGCGCAATTTTTTCGTCTGTTGATACGCCGGTAAATCTGCCGGTGCTGCAAAAGGGAGCCGCCGGCGAGCTGTCGTTCGGGTCTACGCAAGTGCCCATCAACGCCATGTTCTTGGTGCTGGTAGGTCTTTGCACCTCCATCATGTGGGGCGGCATTTTCAACCTTGCCGTTGAAGGCTTGGGCAAATATGTAGCTGCTGCTTCCGGCATATTCATGGTGCTGGTTTGCGGTGGTGGTATTCTTCCGGCGCTACAAGGCTACATTGCCGACGTTGCAGGCTACATGCCCAGCTACTGGGTAGTTTTTGCAGGCCTGCTCTACCTCCTGTTCTATGCTCTGATAGGAAGCAAGAATGTAAATAAAAACATAGCAGTAAACTAAAAAGTATTACTTATGGACATAACAAAAATCACAGCGAAGTTCAAAGAACTCTACGGCGCGGAAGGCGCTGTATACGCAGCTCCCGGTCGTATCAACCTGATTGGCGAGCATACCGACTACAACGGCGGCTTTGTGCTGCCCGGCGCTATAGACAAAGCCATTTATTGCGTCATCAAACCGAACGGCACGGCTAAGGTGCGCGCCTACGCTCCTGATGAGAATCCACAGGTTGTGTCGCTGAACAGCGAATTTGGGCTGGAAGAGTCCGATAAGCCGAAGGACAGGTGGGCGCAGTATATTTTTGGCGTGTGCAGGGAAATGTCGAAAAAGGGCGCTAAAATCCCCGGATTTGACATCCTTATTTCGGGCGAAGTTCCGCTGGGTGCAGGCATGTCGTCGTCGGCGGCGCTGGAAAGCTGCGTTGGTTTTGCGCTAAATGATACCTTTGGCCTCGGCTTTGACAAGCTGCAGCTCGCCCTGATAGGTCAGGCAACGGAGCACAACTACGTGGGCGTGAAGTGTGGCATCATGGACCAGTTTGCCTCCTGCTTCGGTAAGGAAGGCTCGCTCGTTCGCTTGGATTGCCGCTCGCTGGAGTACGAGTACTTCCCGTTTGACCCGAAAGGGTACAAGTTGGTGCTGATTAACACCTGCGTAACGCACATGCTTGGAGGAGAGTACAACGAACGGCGTGAATCGTGCGAAAGGGTGGTAGCAGCTATCGCAAAAAAGCATCCGGAGGTAGCGCTGCTTCGCGACGCCAACCCTGATATGCTGAAGGAAGTGTCGAACAACGTGAGCGCCGTTGACTACATTCGCGCCGAGTTTGTTATTGAGGAAATCCAGCGGCTGCTCGACACCTGCGAGCTCCTGAAAAAGGGCGACTACGAAGCGGCAGGGCGCAAGATGTACGAAACGCACACCGGCCTGAGCCTAAAGTATACCGTCAGCTGCCCTGAGCTTGACTTTCTCAACGAGAAGGCCAAGGAGTGCGGAGTAGCAGGCTCCCGCGTTATGGGCGGGGGATTTGGCGGTTGCACCATCAACCTCGTAAAGGATGAGCTCTACGATGCGTTCATAAAGAGCGCCACCGAAGCATACGAAAAGGCATTCAACATTAAGCCCCTCGTGTACGACGTGGTAATCAAGGACGGCGCCCGAAAGCTGGCGTAAGATTCTCGTCGCGCCCAAGGTCGACATTCAAAAAAATGTCAGCGCGCGGAATGCTGTATTTTATTCATGCCGCTTGCTTGGCGTGGGCTCTCAACCCGTGTCGGCAGCGGCATGAGCTGTTTTTTTACACGCAAATAGCGGTAGTGTCACTTTTCTACTGTAATTCGGTAAGCTTTGGGGCTTGCGAAAGTCGAGCTACGTGAATAGCCCATTTTTGCTCTGACTTTAACAAATGAAATTGATGGTTAATACATTGTAATTAAATTCGTTTGCTGGTTTACTTAGCGTATAAAATGAGTTTGTGTTGCATTTTCGGATGTATTGCCATATCTTTGCGGTCAGCCGCAAACCGAAAAAAGAATTAGGAGTTACGAATACAAATATTCGATTGCATGATGCAAAATTAAGCAGAATATAACGGCTCCCAAGAGAACGCGCATTGCCATTGTATTCTGTCAAGTCAATCCCGCAGGCGATACTTGAATATTCCTCATAATTTTGCGTATCAAAAAGTGTTGTCCCTATCCCTAATCCCTCACCCTAACAGGGTTTTTAACCCTGTTAGGGTTGATAGTTAGGGTTGATAGTTGAGGTTGAAGGTTTAAAGCTCCGGAGCAGCTTCTTCTACGGACTTAGAGAAGCCTCTCACTCAACAGAATTTAGCGGTCTTATGCTATTAATTTTTTGTTCCTAAATAGTAAGCACATATTTTTTCACTAAACTAAACACTAATTATTATGAATGCAGGATTTGCTT
Organism: Prevotellaceae bacterium; assembly: GCA_031268055.1. Classification (GTDB taxonomy): domain Bacteria; phylum Bacteroidota; class Bacteroidia; order Bacteroidales; family UBA932; genus JAITMY01. The sequence goes on from JAIRXY010000091.1 coordinate 5,882, forward strand.
TGTTAGACTACCTTATTTTTGCCGCATACGCAGCGCTGATAATAGGGTTGGGATTGTGGCTTTCGCGCACCAAAAAAGGTGAAGAGAAAACAGCCAAGGATTACTTTTTGGCAGGAGGCACGCTCACGTGGTGGGCTATTGGCGCCTCCCTCATTGCGGCCAACATCTCGGCCGAGCACTTTATCGGTATGTCCGGGTCGGGCTACCGCATAGGGCTGGCCATTGCCGCCTACGAGTGGATGGCGGCCGTTACGCTTATTCTGGTGGCAAAATTTTTGCTGCCGCTTATGCTGGAAAAGAAAATATACACCATCCCGCAGCTTGCCAAAGAGCGCTACGGTAAGGGCGTAAGCTTTTTCTTTTCGTTCTTTTGGCTGCTGGTGTACGTATTTGTAAACCTGACCTCGGTGGCTTGGCTTGGAGCCTTGGCCATGAACATGATACTTGGCGTTCCGGTGATGTATGGCGTTATTGGGCTGCTGGTTTTTGCCGGAGTTTACTCCATCTACGGCGGGCTAAAAGCAGTGGCATGGACGGATGTTTTGCAGGTGGTTTTCCTTGTGGGCGGCGGGCTGATTACTGCCTTTGTAGCGCTCAACGCTGTTGGAGAGGGCAGCATAGTAGATGGCTTCCAAAAGATACTGGCATTTTGTAAAGTAAACCAAACGTCGCATTTTCACATGATTATTCCTCAGGGAACAGAGCTGACAGAAAATGGAAAGGTATTTGATATCTTCAAGGATATTCCGGGCATAGCCGTCATTTTTGGCGGCGTATGGCTTACCAACATCGGGTATTGGGGCTTCAACCAGTACATTATTCAAAAAGGGCTTGCCGCCAAAAACCAGAAAGAAGCAAAGCGTGGGCTGATCTTTGCAGCCTACCTCAAGATTTTAATTCCTATCATCGTGGTGGTGCCGGGGATAGCTGCCTACGTGCTCTTTGCCAGCCCCGAGCTTAAAGCCGCCGCCGAAGCCTACATGGGCAACAGCGAAATTGTGGGCACCATTACCAAAGCCGACCACGCCTACCCCTGGCTGCTGGCTAACTTTGCCCCCATAGGCATCAGAGGGCTTGCGTTTGCTGCGCTGGTGGCGGCCGTTGTTTCGTCGCTGGCGTCGATGCTCAACAGCACCTCTACCATTTTCACTATGGATATTTACCACACGCTGATAAATAAAAATGCTACCCAAAAGCAGCTGGTAGCCGTAGGGCGCATTACCGCGCTGGTGGCGCTGGTGATAGCCGTGTTTGCCGCCAAGCCGCTGCTGGGCGGCCTCGACCAAGCTTTTCTGTACATTCAGGAGTACACCGGCTTTATCTATCCGGGCGTAGTGGTGGTGTTCGGCATGGGGCTGCTGTGGAAAAAAGCTACCAACCGCGCTGCCCTGTGGACAGCTATTTTTACAATACCCGTGGGCATTGCCCTAAAGATTGCGCTGCCCGACCTGCCATTCATGCTGCGCATGGGCTACGTATGCATGATTCTGATTGTTGTTGCAGTGGCATTTTCGCTGACCGATAAAGCGCACCTCGCTACAGAAAAAGAATCGTCCGGCCAAAATAAATCTCTGAAAAAAGTGGGCTGGGGGCTTGCGGCGGTGGCGCTCGCTGGCTTTACGCTTGGCGTGATATACTCCAAACCTTTGGCGAGCATTGGGTTTGAGTCGATATTTTTGCTGACGGCGCTGATAGCTTTTCTGGCAGTAATAATGCTCACCAACGCTTACGGCAAAACGAAAGACAGCAAAGCCTACGCCATCGACACGGAGCTTTTCAAAACCGATAAGCTATTCTTTGTTGGCGCTATGGGTATTTGCATTATCATCATTGCGCTGTACGCTTACTTTTGGTAAAATACCTTCAGCTTATGCCCTCTCTGTAAGGAAGCGGGTATAAATATATGTTGAAGCTACTCTAAGGTGTAAATAGCTACATTTCAGCAGGAGAAAATTTGGCAAAGCAAATTTTCTCCTGCTTTGTTTGTCTACTACAGAATTGCATACCACTATTGTCCGATAAAAAAATCAAATGCCTCGAAAGCGTAACTCCAGCTTGGATTACGCCTTTTCAGGGTTTTGGCGGCCAGCTATTGTTCCGTTCGTAGGGCGTTGCCTTACGCTATTGATAGCCGCCCTTTCAGGGCTGAAAGCCCGAAATCATTAGCGTAGGGCAACGCTCTACGAAAACAAAGACCCCCACGAAGTTCAAGCCCTAAAAGGGCGAAATCCGGGCGACGAACTTTTTATAGGACAATAGCGATATGAAATCACAATTGTCCGGTAAAAAAAATTTCATTATGTAGATAAAATGCTGTACCTTTGCCGCAAGTACACCAACCAGTAAAAAGCAACAG
>JAIRXY010000102.1 GCA_031268055.1 Prevotellaceae bacterium
TGCGCAACTCCATAGTAGATGTGCGCTGCAAGGATGCGTTGGGGCGGCAGTTCATCGTGGAGATGCAGATGTACTGGACGGAGAGCTTCAAAAGACGCGTGCTGCTGAACGCCTCAAAAGCTTACATCAAGCAGCTGGATGTGGCAATGGAGTATGAGCGGCTGCAGCCCGTATACGCGCTAAATTTCGTCAACGAAACCTTCGAAAAATCTCCCGAGATGAAGGATAAATACTACCACCACTACCAGATAGTGAACGTTAATGATACGCAGAAGAAGATAGAAGGTCTTGAGTTTGTGTTTGTCGAGCTGCCAAAATTTATTCCCCAAAATCGGGCTGAAAAGAAGCTGCAGGAGCTGTGGCTGCGCTTCCTAACCGAGATAAGCGAGAGCACGGACAAGATACCCGACGAGCTGCTGGAGAACAGCGAAACCTGCGAAGCCATTAAGTACGTTGAAGAGGGTGCGTATTCCAAGGAGCAGCTGCAGGCCTACGACAAATACCGCGACATAATTCTCACCGAGCGCAGCATGGTATCCGACTCAGAACGAACAGGCATGGAAATAGGTCTGAAGCAAGGTATAGAGCAAGGCGTGAAGCAAGGTCTGGAGCAAGGCAGGGAGCAAGGCAAAGAGGAAGTTGCACTATCCTGTTTGAAAAGAAATATGCCGCTTGAACTTATAGAAGAATTAACCGGTTTGACAAAAGAAAAAATCAACAAGCTGCGGAATATAAAAAAAGATGATAATTGATAATTAGGCTGTCATTATATGAAGAATTGTTTTAATTTTTATCGGGTAGTAATGTTTCTTAATTCCTAATTCATTTATAATTCACCATTAAACTCAAAAGAAAAAAGAATGAAACTATTAGAAGGTAAAGTTGCCGTTGTAACCGGCGCTGCACGCGGCATTGGCAAGGCTATTGCGCTTAAATTGGCGTCGGAGGGCGCAGCCGTAGCGTTCACCGACTTGGCCATTGACGACAACGCAAAGCAAACCGAGGCCGAGATTGCCGCCCTTGGCGTAAAAGCCCAAGGATACGCCTCAAACGCGGCGCTGTTCGAAGAAACGCATAGCGTAGTAGAGCAGATTGTGAAAGATTTTGGCCGCATTGATATTTTGGTCAACAACGCCGGCATTACGCGCGACGGCCTGCTTATGCGCATGAGCGAGGCGCAGTGGGATACGGTCATCAACGTAAATCTGAAGTCGGCGTTCAACTTTACGCATGCCGTAACGCCCACCATGATGCGCCAAAAAACGGGCAGCATTATCAACATGAGCTCGGTGGTAGGCGTGAGCGGAAACGCAGCGCAGGCCAACTATTCGGCCTCCAAAGCAGGCTTGATTGGCCTTGCCAAGTCGGTAGCTAAGGAGCTGGGGTCGCGCGGCATTCGCGCCAACGCCATTGCGCCGGGCTTTATCATCACCGACATGACCAACCAGCTGAGCGACGAGGTAAAGTCAAAGTGGGCAGAAAGCATACCTCTCAAGCGCGGCGGCACCCCCGAAGACGTAGCCAACGTAGCGCTGTTCCTTGCCTCCGACCTTTCCTCTTACGTTACCGGACAGGTGATTCACGTGTGCGGTGGAATGAATACTTAGCGTACACAATACGCCGCAGTTGCTGCCGGAGCAGGCATTTTGCCGCAGAAGAAAAAGGAAAAAGACCTCGCGAAACAAAATTTCGCGAGGTCTTTTTATTCGTAATTCCTAATTCGTAATTCCTAATTATCCCGAGCCCCTCATCAGATTTGAACTGACGACCTGCTGTTTACGAAACAGCTGCTCTACCACTGAGCTAAAGGGGCATTTAATGTGCTTTGGCGCCCGACGTTTGGTAAGCACGTGCACCAAAGGAGTGCAAAGGTAAGCAATCTTTATGAGCTGGCCAAATTCGATATGGCTATATTTTCTCAAGATTTCCCAAAATTTACATATCGTTGAATTTCAGCAAATTAAAAGAATATATTTAAAGGCAGGCGTTTTATTTTTTGTTAAAACTCATTTTTTTTGGGTTTTAACGCGATAACGATGAAAAAATTACTATATTTGCACTACTAATTTTTATTTCACTTACTTAATTTTTGTTTTATGACGATTTATGTTGGTAACATTGCCTACTCTATGAAAGAGGAGGATTTGAGAAACGCCTTTGCTGCATACGGCAATGTAACAAGCGCAAAAATCATTGGAGACAGAGTGACTGGCCGTTCAAAGGGCTATGGCTTTGTTGAAATGGACAATGAAACCGAAGGCAATGCTGCCATCGAAGCACTAAACGACAAGGAAGTTGGGGGCCGCCACATGCGTGTAAACGTTGCCCGCCCTCGCGAATAAGCCCCATTGTTTGTTTTAGGAGTGAGCCGGCCGTCCACAAGGTGGATGGCCGTTTTTTTTTGCTCACCTTAAACATTATTTACAGCTTGTGCGTTGCTTTTGGCGTTGGAAAATCAAATATTTCTACGAAATTAGCATTTTTATTTCGCTTGGCAGGTAAGCGAAAAATTGAAGCTTGATTGCGTAGAGAATCCGAAAAAAAATTACCTTGTAACCAAATAATAATGCAAATAGCTATTTATAGCCGCATAGCCCGGCAGGCCGAATGTACATTGCGGCTGGCACGGTGCTTGCACGACAAAGGAATAACAACGCTACTGTACGAACCTTTTTTTAATAGTTTATCGAGTAATGAACGCCAGCAGCTGCTGCCAATAGTAACGCTGTTTGCCGAGGCAAAAGAACTCTCGCCGGAGGTGGCATGCCTCATGAGCGTTGGTGGCGATGGTACTTTCCTCACCGCAGCTTCGCTGGTTTTCGGTACGAACATACCGCTGGTGGGCATAAGCACCGGACGGCTTGGTTTTTTACCGAGCGTTTCTATTGATAAGGTGGACGAGGCAGTAGAGTGTATCTTGGCGGGAGATTACGACGTAGAGCGCCGCAGCATGCTGCAAGTAGAGGGGTGTACCGGTCAGCAGCACTACGTGCTCAACGAAGTGTGCCTCCAGAAGCGGGGAGCGCCCATTGCCGAAATCAACGTGCACATCAACGGAGAATTTCTCAACAACTACTGGGCCGACGGCCTAATCATCGCCACGCCCACCGGCTCTACGGCCTACTCGCTGAGCGCGGGTGGGCCTATCGTTACGCCCGACGCTCCGTGCCTCATTGTGTCGCCCATTGCTCCGCACAGCCTGAGCATACGGCCTGTGGTCATCCCCGACTCGTCGCTGCTGGAGCTGGAAATGATTACGCGCGACGGCAGGCTTATCGTTGGAGTCGACAATAAATCGTACGAGCTGCCAACGAGCACCAAGCTAAAGGTGCAGAAAGCAGCGATAACGGTAGGATTTATTAAGCTCAAACAGGTCAACTTCTACCAAACCCTGCGCAAAAAGCTGCTGTGGGGTGCAGACGCGCGCGGATAATCGTTTTATGGTTATTATATGTTAACCGTAAGCGTAACCTATGGTACATAGCAATATTATGGCTACTTTTGCCCGATATGTCAGCCCCAACAGGATGGCATTCGTAAAAGCTACAAAAATTTACATGAAGAATTGGAGATTTACCATAATGCTTGTTTCTGCAACGTTGGCAACATCGCATTTTGTCAAGGCTCAGGAGAACTTGAGCGTTGGCGGGTTGGTAAGCGCCTCTTCGTACATAGGCGACTTTACCTCGAGCAGCGGCGTTGTGAGCTCCCTGGGTGTTTACGTTGGAGGTCTTATATACTATTCAATGTCAGATTACTACAACATAAGAATCGGCTTGGGGGCGGGTAATCTTAGGGGAGATCCGG
>JAIRXY010000111.1 GCA_031268055.1 Prevotellaceae bacterium
ACCTCATCGAGAGATTGGTCGCTTTCGCTCAGCACAACGTCAATACGGCCACGTCCTGCAACGGCTTCTTCCTTGGTGGCCAAGCCCAAGAATGAGAACACCAGCGTTGCGTTGGCGGGTGCAGTGATGCTGTAGCTACCGCCCGCTCCGGTAACCACGCCGGCTGTGGAGCCTTTCACAACCACGCTCGCCCCCACCACCGCTTCGCCATCGGCGCTAACCACCGTGCCGGAAATGTTGAGGTCTTGCGCATTCAGCGACCAGGGTAAGGCTGCGCAAAGCATTAGCGACAGCAGCAAGCGCTTTACGCGCCTTGCCGCTCCCGCACCACCGGTCGTTTGAACAGGTGCAGACGCTATCTGCCCCATTCGACTTTGATCGAGTAAGTTTTGGTACATGATAATTTGTTTAGTGTGAATAATTGGGAATTAAAAACAATAGGCAGCCGGAAAATTCCGCTACCTATTAGGGAGCAAAGAGAGGAGGTTGCCGCAAGCGTTGCAGAGGCGTGCAGCGCTGCCGTGCGAGCAAAAAAAATGAACGGCCGCAATATCCGGTCGCTCATCAAAATAAAAAAGGTGTAAACTATTGCACAGGTCGAAGAAATTTCATATACTACGCGTAGCAATGCGCTACGTAACTCGCTGAGCTGTGTGTGTGTGTGTGTGTGTGTGTGTGTGTGTGTGTTACGTGTGCCCGCACGCTCAAGCTATAGCCTGTGTGTAGCGCAAAAAATGGGGTAGCATTTATGGTTGGCATATATTGCATTTAATGGCACGTTTTTTTAACAAACAATTAGTAAAAGCATGTAGGTAGACGTGACAAAGGTGGGACCTTTTTTCAATATTTGAAAATTAATTAATATTAAATTATACAAAATGTATAATAAATACCACCATCTATCGTTGAGAAACCTATGTACAGAGCGGGATAGACGCATATTGCTATTTTTCCATTTTTTTTATTCTACAGGTTGTTACTTTTTTTTTTAACGAATTCCCATGTGCACCCAAATGTCAAAAAAAATGAGATTAACAATATAGCGTAGGGCTACCAGCTCGGGGTTTGGGATTAGCTTCTGGTTTAGCGCCAGCTGGTCTGTTGGTAGAGGAGGCAGGTAATCAACGGTTCTCATCAAAACTTTCGCTCAGCTCAAAATTCAAATTCAGCTTCAAAATTTCACCTCATTCCTTGTACAGCCCGACTGTATTTAGGGTGGGGCAGGCCAACGCATGCAAAATATTTATCCGAAGCTTTCCTGTTGTGGTGGTGGGGAGGCGCAGGATACGCTTGTAGCCAACAGTGGTAGCCGTAGCCAGCAGCTTCCACGAAGCAGCGGCATCGTCCCAACATTCCACATTAAAGCTTGCCACCCGCTGCCCCAGCGGGACGTACTCCTGCAGCAACAGCAGGTTAAAGGTTTGCTCTTGTGGAAAATCAAATTCGAGGGTAGCAGCGGTCACCGAATCATCGGTAGCCCAGTAGGTATCGAAATCGCTGTCTAATACGTGCGCCGCCTTGAAAGCTGGGGCGTTGCCTCTGACAGCGCTTGCAGCTACCTTTGCGCCGCGCAGCAGGTTTGTAGCAAAAACAGCATCCAGCGTTGCCCGCAGCTCCATGAGGCGAGCCGAATCGTTGGGGTGGATGCGCCCCGTTCTGTCGGGTGGCACATTCAGCAGGAGGTTGCTGTTGCGCCCTACGGAGGCGTAGTAAATATCCAGCAGCTGCTTGAGCGGTTTTACCTTGTCGTTGGTAGCGGAGCTGTAAAACCACCCCGGGCGGATGGACACATCCGCCTCGCCGGGTATCCACGCCACTCCAAGTATGTTTCCTGTGCTAAGGGTATCCGCTGCAGGGGCTTTCCCCGGCTCAAAGCCGGTGGTATCAAGGCGCGACCAGCAGGTTTCGCCGGCGTGACCGTTTTCATTCCCTATCCAGCGGCAACCCGGCCCCACATCGCTGAAAATAACAGCGTGCGGCTGGCTTTCGTACACGGTGCGGTTGAACAGCGGCCAATCGTAGGTTTGCTTTTTACCGTTTTCGCCTTCGCCGTTAGCGCCGTCAAACCACTGCTCGAACACATCGCCATAGCCCGACAGCACTTCTGTGAGCATGGAGGCGAAAATCCGGTTGTACTCGGGCGTTCCGTAGGCCGGATGGTTGCGGTCCCAGGGCGAGAGGTACACGCCCAGCTTCAACCCTGCCTCGCTGCAAGCCTCCGACAGCTCCTTTAGCACATCGCCGTGGCCGTCCTTCCACGCGCTTTCACGCACCGTGTGGGCGCTGTACTTGCTGGGCCACAAGCAAAATCCGTCGTGGTGCTTGGCTGTGATAATAATGCCCTTCATACCCGCCTTTTTCGCTGTCTCTACCCACTGTCGACAGTCTAAGCCGGCAGGGTTAAACACGCGCGGGTCTTCCTTTCCGTCGCCCCATTCAAGGTCGGTAAACGTGTTGGGGCCAAAATGGACAAACATGTAGTACTCCAGCTGCTGCCATTTCAGCTGGTCGGCAGTGGGAACAGGGCCATACGGGGCAGGCGGCGCTACAGGTTGCCTACAGGAAAAGCAGAAAACGCCCACCGTCACAACAAAAAAAATGATAGATAAATGCTTCATATACTGTTGTTTCTATTGCTCCATTATTTTTAGCATGTTTAACATGTAGTGGTTTACTTCGCTTCACAAAGCGTTATGTAGCTTTCTATTCGTCGGGTTCGGGGTCAAGGTCGGGATAGTAATCGTCAAAAAGCTGCTCCATATCATCTCTAAATCCATACCCGCAACATTCGGAGTTATCCACGCAGCCCCTGCAGCGAGACTTGAACTTATCCAGCAAATTTTCCTTTTTCAAAAATTTCAAAGCCACTTCAAAATTATTTGCAGCGCTGGTGTAGTACTGCTCGCTCATGTCTCCATAGTCATGCGTAAACTGGCAGGCTTGCTCCGGTAATGTTACCAGCAGCTCTGCCAGCAAATCGGGCGAAGGGTGCAATGCTCTGAAATCGGCAATCGCTTTTTTCGCCACCGAAAAGCGGGCGTCTCCGATTCTGTTTGATTTGGGATAAAACTCAGTGACAATTATTGATTTGTATTTTTCCATCAAATCACTTTCGTCTTGTGGATTGAGGTAGTGCTTGTAGTATTCTTTTACTTGCTTGTAGGTATCGTATAGCTCCAAAATTTGTCCTACTAACTGCTCTTTAGTAAAAGAATTCAGCTCTTTTTTTAATGCTATTTTTGACATTGATTTATTCTTTAATTGTTTTTTAATCATGTATTTATATAAGCTGTAAGCCTTTCAAAATTTTCATCATCAACCGACGATTTTTGTATTCGTTTCGGCAGCGGAAAACCATCCCGGAAGCTATTTTCCATCCCCCTTCAATTTTCACACAATGAGGCCGATATTGTTTTCAGCACGTACATTGCCTGCGCAATGGTGGCTACCCTTGGCGCAACTAACGAGAGCTTTCCGTTTTGCTCTTTCATCTTGAACTGTAGCGGCTTTAAAGCTATCTGCTGCATGATGCGCTCAAATATCGCGCTCTTGTAGTAGGAACTTTGCTGATTACCAACAAAGTAGGCAACCATGAGGCTATTCTTCAGGATGATTTTTTCAAACCCCAGCAAAACGGCAGCCTGCCGCAGCCTGACTACGTTAAGCAGCTCCTCGGCGGTGGAGGGCATGGCACCGAATCGGTCGGTCATGCGGGCGTGGAAGTCGGCTATCTCAGCCTCGCTTTGCAGGTTGTCCAGCTCGCGGTACAGGCGGATTTTTTCGGCCATGTTGCTCACGTAGGAGTCGGGAATGAGCAGCTCCATGTCGGTTTCTATGGCGCAATCGGGTAAGGGCGTCCATACAGCGCGGCGCGGCGGCGGCGGCAGGCTATCGGTGTTGGAAAGCTTGTCACCACCTTCGGGCGGCTGGGCGGCTGCCCACTCCTCTTCGTGCAGCTCGGAGAGCGCCTCGTTAAGAATTTTTTGGTAGGTTTCAAACCCTATTTCGGCGATGAAGCCGCTCTGCTCTCCGCCCAGCAGGTTTCCTGCCCCGCGAATGTCCAAGTCCTGCATGGCAATGTTAAATCCGCTGCCGAGGTCGGAAAATTCCTCAATGGCGCGCAACCTTCTCCGCGCCTCGGCGGTGAGCAAGGTCGCCGGAGGCGCCAGCAGGTAGCAGAACGCCTTGCGGTTGCTTCGCCCTACGCGCCCTCGCAGCTGGTGCAGGTCGCTCAACCCAAAGTTTTGCGCTTGGTTGATGATGATGGTATTGGCGTTGGGAATGTTAAGCCCGTTCTCAATGATGTTGGTGGCGATGAGCACGTCATACTCGCCCATGATAAAGTCCACCACGCGCTTTTCCATTTCGTTACCCTCCATTTGCCCGTGCGCAACGGCTATTTTTGCGCGGGGACAAGCTTTGCGTACGGCCTCCTCTATCGACAAAATATCCTGCACACGGTTGTGCACAAAAAATGTTTGCCCGCCGCGCGACATTTCGTACTCTATGGCTTCGCGAATAATATCCTCGCCAAAAGTGTGCAGCATAGTGGCTATGGGCTGCCTGTTGGGGGGCGGAGTTTGTATGATGGAGAGGTCGCGCGCGCCCATGAGCGAGAACTGCAAGGTGCGCGGGATGGGCGTGGCGGTTAGCGTCAGCGTATCGACGTTGAGCCGTATTTTCCGCAGCTTCTCCTTTGCCGCCACGCCGAACTTTTGCTCCTCGTCGATGATTAGCAAGCCCAAGTCCTTAAACTTTACGGAGCTTCCGAGGAGCTTGTGCGTACCTATGATGATGTCGATTTTTCCGGCGACAAGCTCGGCAAGTATTGCTTTTGCTTCGGTAGCAGCTGTAAACCGGCTCAGGTATTCAATGCGGCAAGGGAAGTTGTGCAGCCGCTTGCAGAATGTTTTGTGGTGCTGAAGGGCAAGTATGGTGGTGGGCACCAGCACCGCCACCTGCTTGCTGTCGGTAACGGCCTTAAAAGCGGCGCGCATGGCAACCTCCGTTTTGCCAAACCCCACGTCGCCGCACACCAGCCTGTCCATAGGCGCTTCGTTCTCCATGTCGGCCTTTACTGCCTGCGTGGTCTTGAGCTGGTCGGGGGTATCTTCGTAAATGAACGACGCCTCCAGCTCGTGCTGTAGGTAAGAGTCGGCAGAAAACGCAAAGCCTTTGGTATTCTTACGCTGGGCGTAAAGCGCTATGAGGTCTTTGGCAATATCCTTAACCTTGCTCTTGGTAGCGTTTTTGAGCCGCTGCCACGCGCCTGTTCCCAGCTTGTATACTTTGGGCGGCTCCCCCTCCCTGCTTTTGTAGCGCGATATGCGGTGTAGCCCGTGCACGCTCACAAAGAGCACATCGCCATCCTTGTACACAAGCTTTATGAACTCGTGCGGTTTTCCGTTTATGGGCTGCTTCACCAGCCCTCCAAATACGCCTACGCCGTGGTCGATGTGCACCACGTAGTCGCCCATTTGTAGCGAATTTAAATCCTGAATGGTGAGCTGCTCGCTCTTGTCGGGCGCGCCGTGCAGCTTGTAGCGGTGGTAGCGCGCAAAGAGCTGGTGATCGGTGTAGCAGCATATTTTTGCGCCGCTATCCACAAAGCCTTCGTGCAGCGCCACCGGCACCTGCTCAAACCCTTTGACTTCGCCGTTGATGCTGGTGAGGATGCCGGCTATGCGCTCTGCCTGTAGCAAGCTGTCGGTGAGCAGGAAGCTCTTAAATCCCTTATCCTCATTTTCCTTGAGGTTGGCCGCCAGCAGGTCGAAGTTTTTGTTGAAAGTGGGCTGCGGCGTAGCGCTAAAGCGGCAGCACGCCTCCTGCGGAGCCTTGCCACCGGCCATACTTTCGCCTCCTGCGGCGAAGAGCACGTGGCGGAATTGTTGCAGCGCTCCCTCAAAATCTTCCCCGCTGAGGCTTGCGCCGCTTGTTGCCTCGTGCTGCTCGGCTATTCTTTGGGCAGCCAGCTGGACGCTGCTCACCCAAATGGTGGCGCCGGTGCGCTTGCTGCCGGTACGCGCCTGCATAAAGTCAAAAAGCGATATGCTGCTGTCGGGTGCAGCGTTGCGCCGAAGGTTGGGGATAACCTCCACCTCGCTGCACTTGGCCTCGGAGAGCTGCGTGTTGATGTTGAAGCAGCGGATGCTTTCCACCTCGTTGCCAAAGAAGTCAACGCGGTAAGGCTTGCTGTCGGCAAACGAAAAAATGTCGATAATGCTTCCGCGCACCGCGAACTGCCCGGCCTCGTACACAAAATCAACACGCTCAAAGCCGTACTCTATCAGCGTTTCGTGGATGAACTCAAGGTCTATTTGCTCGCCAACGTGCAGCTTCAGGGTGTTTTTTTGCAGCTGCTCGCTCGAGGCAACTTTTTCGCCAACCGCTTCAGGGTAGCTCACCACGCAGAGCGCGCCGCT
>JAIRXY010000121.1 GCA_031268055.1 Prevotellaceae bacterium
CCAACGCTCCGCGAAACGAATGCTCGGTGGTAATGCCTTGCGCGTAGAGCGCGCTGACAGATTTGAGGTAGTTTTTGATATGCGTTTCTCTCATTTATTCAGTATTTGATGATGAAGCCAGATTTTTTATTTCTGCTATCTTTCTTCGGGCGCGCGCCTTTTTTCCCATCTCAAATGCTTTCACCCCTTTTGCGTTCAGCAGCGCCGGAAGATGCTGTACGGGCACGTGCACCGTCCACAAGCTGTCCACTTGAGTACCAACAGCCACTCCAAATTTGCGGAAATCCGACGGCTGCATATTTTTTTCTACGCTCAAAAATCCGCTGGCGCAGTAGCTGCTGTCCGGCAGCAGCTGGTGCAGCCCGTAGCGCTGCACCAGCTCGGGCGACGGAGCAAACCCCGGCGGGCAGCAGCCCTCCCTGCGCAAATCCTGAAGTAGCCGCTCGGTATCGGGAGGCTGAGGCCTGCGCTCGGCCAAGAGCGTAGCGCAGGGAATAGCGATAAAAGCAATAGCCAGCCGGAGGCGCATAGCGAAACGTTTTTTTTGGTTGATAAATTTTAGTGGCTGCACATGGCGCTGTGCAGCGGCCTACTTTTTTTGCTCGGCAACGATGCCGGCAAGGTCAAGGAGCGCCGCCTTAGCGTCCGATTCGGGAAAAATATCAAGCGCGCGCTTGGCGTTGGCGCAGTAATCGTGCACAACGCCTTCGGTATGCTCCAGCCCTCCCTGCTCGGCTACAAAGCTCACCACCTCCTTCACGTTTCGGCTGTTGATGCTGGCGGTAGCCACCAGCGAGAGTATTCTTTTCTGCTCCGGCTTGTCCACCTTTTTCAGCGCAAAGATGAGCGGCAGGGTTATTTTTTTTTCGCGAATATCGTTACCGCAGGCCTTGCCGGTAATGCTGCTGCTACGAAAATCGAGCACGTCGTCGCGCAGCTGAAAGGCAACGCCCAGCAGCTCGCCGTAGCGCCCCACGGCGGCCAGCCGCTCGCCGGTTGCGCCCACCGAGTGAGCGCCAATCAGGGTGCAGCTTTGGATAAGCGTTGCCGTTTTTTTGCGGATAATATCAAAGTACAGCTCCTCCGACCACTCCAGCTGTCGGGCGCGCTCCAGCTGCTGGAGCTCGCCCTCGCTCATGTAGCGGATGGCGTTGGTGGCAATGTTCAGAAAATCGATGCTTTGGTGCTCCAGCGCAACCAGCACGCCGTGCGACAGCAAAAAATCGCCCGCCAAAATTGCCTTTTTGGAATCCCACAGCGCTTTTATCGACAAGCTGTTTCGCCGCCTGTCGGCGTCGTCTACAACGTCGTCGTGCATGAGGGTAGCGGTGTGGAGCAGCTCCACCATTGCGGCGCCGGCGTATGTTTTCTGGCAAATCTCGCCGTTGAGCTTGGCCGACAAAAACACGAGGAGCGGGCGCAACCGCTTACCTTTACTCCGGTAAATATGGTTGGTTATGGAAGATAGCAACGGCACGGGAGATTGTAGCCGCTGACGAAAAAAGGGCTCAAATTTTTCCAACTCCCGACTTACAGAATGCTGTATATCTGATATTTTCATGGTTAATTCACCTAACTCAAAGAAGCAATAAAGATACACAAAGTTTTGTGAAAATCATGTTTTTTACGTATTTTTGTAATCTGCTTTGTACAAAGGATGTTGATCATGAAAGCCTTTTTTACGTGTTTTTTGCTATGCCTTCTCGCTACTCCAGCAGTAGCGACCGACGGCCGTCCAACGCTGGCATACATACAGGTGGACGAAAAGGGCGACACCATACCGCATGTCCGCTTACAGCCCGTGTACTGTTTTGCAAGGCCTAAGTTCAAAAACGCCCGGCAAGAGCGCAAGTACTACCAAGAGTATGCCCGCATGGTTTACAACATGAAAAAGGTTTACCCCTACGCGCAGCTCGCAAAGCAAAAGCTGGCCGAAATGGACGCGGAGTTTATCCTTTTGAAGGACAGCAAGGAAAAGAAGGCGTACATAAAGCAAATGGAGAAAGAAATGTTTCGGGAGTTCGAAAAGCCGCTCCGAAAGCTGACCATCTCGCAGGGGCGCATGTTGATAAAGCTGGTAGACAGAGAAACCGGACGCACCGGATACCAAATCGTAAAGGAGCTCAAAGGCGGATTTGCTGCGTTCTTTTGGCAGTCGGTGGCCGTGATATTCGACTCCAGCCTCAAAACGCAGTTCGACGCCGACGGGCAGGACAAAATGCTTGAGCAGCTCATTATTCTATATGAAAACGGCCAGCTGTAAGAAATTTTGAATTTTGAATTTTGAATTTTAAATTGGGTGCGCCAGCGGGCGCGACGCCTTACTACCCGTATGCTTCAGCTTACGGGTAGCCGGACAATAGCGAAATATAACCTTGATTTCATGAAAAATGTAGCCGTAATTTTTGGCGGAGATTCGTCGGAGCTTGTGGTATCGGTACAAAGCGCAGCCAACGTGTACGGCTGGGTAGACACGGAGAGGTACAAGCCATACATGGTAAAAATGCAGCACGGCAATTGGCGCGTACAGCGCGAAGGTAAGCCCGATACAGAGGTAGACAAAAACGACTTCAGCGCGCTGCTTGATGGCGTTCGCGTAAAGTTTGACGTGGCGCTCATCGTAATTCACGGCGCGCCCGGCGAAAACGGCGTGCTGCAATCCTACTTCGACCTGATAGGCATACCCTACTCCACGTGCAGCGCCTTTGTCTCCATGCTGACCTTCAACAAGGCTGCCTGCAAAGCATTTTTGGCTGATACCGGCTTGGCAATGGCCAAGGCAATGCTCATCCGCAAAGGCGACGCCGTGCGCGCAAAGGAGGTGGCAAAAAAGCTTAACCTGCCGATTTTTGTGAAGCCCAACAGCGGCGGAAGCAGCTTTGGGGTGACAAAGGTAAAATCGGAGGAGGCGCTGCACAAAGCCCTTCAGGAGGCCTTCAAGGAGGACAGCGAAGTTATCGTTGAGGAGTTCATCGAAGGAGTTGAAATCACCTGCGGAATGATGACGCTGAACGGCGTAGAAACCGTGCTCCCCATAACGGAGGTGGTGAGCAAAAACGAGTTCTTTGATTTTGGCGCAAAGTACAAAGGGCTGTCAGACGAAATAACGCCGGCGCGCATAAGCCCCGAAGCAACAGCGCTGGTGCAGCGCACCACCGCTCAAGTATACCGAATGCTGGGGTGCAACGGCATTGTTCGGGTAGACTATATTTTGCGCAGCGGCACGCCCTACTTTTTGGAGGTCAACACCGTTCCGGGAATGACGGCAACCAGCTTCATCCCGCAGCAGGTGCGCGCAGCAGGGCTTAACATGACACAGACGCTGAGCGAGCTGATAGAAGATGCGCTGGCAAGGAGCAACGCGGCTTCAGTGTGACCCTGCACGTAATTCAAAAATTTCATATACCTTTGTCATAACATCTAAAAATACTTGGTCATGCTCCATAAAATATCTGCACTGCTATCTGAGGTGGAAGAATTTACGGCCGATAGCGC
>JAIRXY010000227.1 GCA_031268055.1 Prevotellaceae bacterium
AACAAATATTGCGAGTAATATGTGGCGGTCGATTTTTTTTTGATTTGTCGTGATTTTTACCGCCGCTGTGTTTATTTTTTCGGAGCTTGTGCGTTCGCTTCGCTCGATTCAAAATTCAAAATTCAAAATTCAAAATTTCCATGAGCATTTTACAAGCCGTTATTGTGGCCATTGTAGAGGGGGTAACAGAGTTTTTGCCCGTTTCGTCCACCGGTCACATGATACTTGCGCAGCATTTATTGGGCATTGAGAGCACCCCGCTTGTTAAGGCGTTTACGGTCAACATTCAGCTGGGGGCTATTTTGTCGGTGCTTATTTTGTACTGGAGGCGGTTTTTTCAGTCCGTAAATTTTTACGTTACGCTTTTCGTGGCTTTTCTCCCCGCCGCCGTCATTGGTTTTTTCCTTGGCGGCTACATCGACATGCTGCTCGAGAGCGTGATGGTAGTGGCTATCATGCTGGTGCTTGGGGGCGTGGTCATGCTTTTTGTCGACCGGTGGTTTGCCAGCCCGGACAAGGAGCAGCGCATTGGCAGCAGCAGGGCGCTCAAGGTTGGGCTTGCGCAGTGCATAGCCATGATACCCGGCGTATCGCGCTCCGCCGCGACTATCGTAGGCGGCATGGCCACAGGGCTGAGCCGGAAGACAGCCGCCGAATTTTCGTTTTTCCTTGCCGTTCCCACCATGCTTGCCGCCTCAGCCTACAAGCTGCTCAAGGATTACAAGCTGCTTTTTGCCGAAGAAAATATTAGAGAAAATCTTGTGCTGCTGGGTGTTGGCAACGTTGTAGCGTTTGTGGTAGGTATGCTGGCCATCCGGTTTTTCATCAGCTTCCTCACGCGCTACGGATTCAAGGTTTTTGGATGGTACCGCATTGTGGTTGGCGGCGCTATTTTGCTGCTGCTGGCCTGCGGAAAAAATCTGGCAATTTTGTAGGGCTGGCGTTGAGCAGCGGGCGCGTATCCGCAGGGCTTCATCCTCCGGCCTTTTTTGCCCTGTATCCGGCTTTCGCCAGCAGGCACATAACTTTGTCTCGGTGGTCGCCCTGCACGATTATTTCGCCGTTTTTGGCGGCTCCGCCCACACCGCACCCTTTCTTGAGCATTTTTCCCAAATCTTCCAAATCGTCCGCGCTGCCAACAAATCCTGTGATAAGCGTGACCTGCTTTCCGCCGCGCTGCTTGCGGTCGAGCTGCACCCGCAGATTTTGCTGCTGGGGCGGCAAAGTAGCGGCCGCGCTGCTTTGCCGCGCCTCGTAGCCAAAGTCGGGGTTGGTGGAGTACACCACCCCGAGCCGGTCTTTCCAATCGTTTGAAGCCATAGCGTGGTTTGTTTTTGCTTCGCGCGGGTTTGCTTTGCGCATAGCACCCGCTCTATGTAGATGATTGTTTTTTTGAAAAAAGGGCAACAATGCCCATGATAATAACACCACCACCGACGATAGCGATGACAAGTAATGTTTCCATGTTAACAGAGTATTGCTAAGAGCCTATAGCTCGGAGTTTTCAATCAGGTATTCGGCAATCTGTACAGCGTTGAGCGCGGCTCCCTTGCGGATTTGGTCGCCCACGAGCCAGAGGGTAACGCCGTTGGGGTTGGCCAAATCTTTGCGGATGCGGCCTACGTACACGTCGTCTTCGTTGGCGGCAAACAGGGGCATGGGGTACTTGCTGCTTGCGGGGTCGTCGGTCAGCGTTACGCCCTGAGCGTTGGCCAGCGCGGTGCGCACGTCCTGCACGTCGAGCGGTTTTTCCGTTTCTACCCACACCGCCTCGCTGTGCGCGCGTATAACGGGAACGCGCACGCAGGTGGCGCTCACCTCCACGTCGCTGTGCATGATTTTGCGCGTTTCGTTGTACATTTTCAGCTCCTCTTTGGTGTAGTCGTCATCGGCAAATACGTCTATCTGCGGGATGAGGTTAAACGCCAGCTGGTACTTGAACTTTTCGATGGCAGGCTTGTCGCCGGCCAGCGCTTGCCGCAGCTGCGCCTCGAGCTCGGTCATGGCGGCAGCGCCCGCGCCGCTGGCGCTCTGGTACGTTGCCACGTGCACGCGCCTGATGTGCGATAGCTGCTCGATGGCCTTGAGCGCCACCACCATGATGATGGTAGAGCAGTTGGGGTTAGCAATGATGCTGCGGGGGCGATTTTTGCTGTCCTCCGCGTTGACTTCCGGCACCACCAGCGGGACGTCGCTGTCCATGCGGAACGCGCTGGAGTTGTCTATCATCACCGCGCCGTGCTTGGTGATGGTTTCGGCAAACTCTTTGGAGACGCCGCCTCCGGCAGAGGTAAACGCTATGCTCACCCCTTTGAAGTCGTCGTTGTGGCGGAGCTCTTTCACGGCAACGCTCTTCCCTTTGAAGGTGTAGGTGCGACCTGCGCTACGCTCCGAGCCAAAAAGCAGGAGCTCGTCCAGCGGAAAATTGCGCTGCTCCAGCAGCTTCAAAAACTCTTGCCCTACGGCGCCACTTGTGCCAACAATTGCTACTTTCATCTGTTTGGTTTTTTGCAATTAAAATTTTCGACAAAAATAGTAATTTTTATCGTGCAATTACTTTCCCCGAAGAAATTTTATAATTTATTGGCAGTAAGTATATTATTTGCTTATGGAAGTTTTTTGCGTAAGGTGATTATTCAATAGGCTTCATTCGAATTAGCCGATTTCTAAGAACAACGCTTGTATCTTTGTAGCTGAGGCTAAACAACTTATAATGAGTAATCAGCACATCCCAAGCCCTAAGTAGGGCGCAATCTATACGATGAATTTTCGAGGCAGCTTCTTACAAAAATAAATCAGCTAATTTATGACTCACTTTGTACATAGGCAAACGCACAAAATTATTAACTTTGCATCACTATTGTCCGATAAAAAGTTCGTCGCATGGATTTCGCCCTTTCAGGGCTTGAACTTCGTGGGGTATCTGTTTTCGTAGGGCGTAATCCAAGCTGGAACTGACATTTTTGAGACAGCTGCTTTTTTTATCGGGCAATAGTGATTCAAAATTCAAAATTCAAAATTTCAAAGCTCCTATGGTTTACGCCGAAGCGATTCGATACCTGTACGCACAAGCTCCCGACTTTCAGAAGGTAGGAAAAACGGCCTACAAGCCGGGGTTGGACAATACGCTGCTCTTGGATGAGTACTTTGGCCATCCTCACCGCCGCTTTACGTCCGTTCACGTGGGGGGCACCAACGGCAAAGGCTCCACCTCGCACAT
>JAIRXY010000241.1 GCA_031268055.1 Prevotellaceae bacterium
ATCAACGAATTACCATCCTCAAGCAATTCTAATGCTCTTGCTATTTCTTTTGCTCTGCCAAAGAAGTTTTTACCCTCGGCAACCGAGCCTGTGATGTTTTTGATTGAGTCCATGATATTTTGTTTTTGAAGTTACACTGCAAAGATATATACAAATTTGTATATATACAAATTTGTATATATAGATTTTTGAATACTTCGTGTTTTTCCTATGATAACATAATAGATAATTGGCTGGATATAGATAAGATTTTTTACACTACAATGAGATGAAAATAGCAGCATAGAATTTGGATGTCGCGCTGCAATGCAGCTAACAGCGCCGGAAGTATCTGCTTTTGGCGCTGGCGCTCATTTTTTTTTGTTTTTACGTCGCTCCGATAAGGTTCTACTCGGCTCAATTCAGGTAGAGATAGTCGTAGTGCACCAGCTCTTTTTCGCCTTTTTTGCCCAGCGTTTGCCGCGCTTTGACGCTGCTGCTCGTTACGCGCCCAACGCCCAGCTGCGCTCCTTTTTCGTCGAGGATTTTTACAACGTCGTCTTTTTCAAATTCGCCCTCAATGCGCACAACGCCAACGGGCAGTACGCTTGCCGTTTTTTGCAGCAGCGTTTTTTTTGCGCCCTCGTTGACCACAATAGCGCCCTTGGCAAAAGCCTCGGAGCAGGCAACCCACCGCTTGATGCTCGACGTGGCCTTTGGCTTGGGAACAAACAGCGTGCAGAGGGGCTTTTTTTCGCCCAAAACGAGGTCGGACAGCATGCCGCTACGCTTGCCGTTGGCGATGTAAACCGCAATGCCGCTGGCGGCAACCTTCTGCGCAATGCCGGTTTTGGTAAGCATCCCGCCGCGGCCAAATTCGGATTTTTGGGAGGATATATACTGCTCCAGATTCTGCCTTCCGCTGATTTCGCGAATTACCTCAACGCCCGGCGTACCCGGCGCACCGTTGTAGATGCCATCTACGTTGCTGAGGATAATCAGCGCTTCGGATTGCATTAGCTCGCTGATAAGCCCTGACAGCTCGTCGTTGTCGGTAAACATGAGTTCGGTGACGGATATGGTGTCGTTCTCGTTGACGATGGGGATAACGCCGTTGTCCAGCATGGTAGAGATGCACTCCAGCATGGTGAGGTAGTGGCGGCGCGAGCGAAAATTTTCCTTGGTGGTGAGCACCTGCCCGCAGCAGAGGCCATGCCTGCGGAAGAGCTCGTAGTAGCGGTTGATGAGCTTGGCCTGCCCAACGGCGGAGAACAGCTGGCGCGCCTGCACCGCGTCCAGCCTCTTGTGCGGCTTGAGCTCGCTACGCCCTGACGCTACCGCCCCCGACGACACTACAATGACCTCTACCCCCCGCTCGTGCAGCAGGGCAATTTGGTTTACCAAATCTTCAAGGCGCTCTGTGTCCAGCGTTCCGTCCGGCTGGGTGAGCACGTTGCTGCCTATTTTTACGGTGATTCTCATTTTGCGCTACAAAAATTATTGCCGCTACATGGCCGCCTTCACAGCGTTGACGATGGCGCTCGTAAATCCGCCGTGCTCCAGCTGGTTGATGCCTTTGATGGTTAAGCCTTTTGGGGTGGTAACCCTGTCAATCTCCTTTTCGGGATGCTCGCCCGAGTACGATAGCAGGCTGACAGCTCCTTGTAGCGTTTGCAGCATAATCTCCCGGGCAACGTCTGGGGTAAACCCCAGCTCTACGCCAGCCCTCATGTTTGCGCTGATGTAGCGCATGGCGTAGGCTATGCCGCAGCTTGAGAGGGCTGTGGCGGCTGCCATCTGCTGCTCTGGGATGAGCATTGCCTTGCCCAGACCGGCAAACAGCGAGAGGATTGTTTGCTCCTGCTCCCTGCTCGTACCATCCGATGCAATAAAGGTCATACTTTGTCCGGCGGCAATGGCGGTATTGGGGATAACTCTGAAGATGGGAAGCCCCTGCACCTCTACCCGTATTTGCTCCAGCGTAATGCCAGCCGCGATGGAAACCACCATTGCCTGCTGCCGCAACGTTGGGCGAAGCTTGTGCAGCGTTTCCAGCGCCAACCAAGGCTTTACGGCAATCATAACAATGTCGGCCTCGTCCATAATGGCGGCGCTGTGGAGGGAAGTGTTTACCCCCAGCTCGGCAAACGGTTGCAGCTTGTCCGAACAAATATCAATCATGTACAGGCAAGCAGGCTCAACCGCCTTCGATTGCAGCAGACCGTGGGCAATAGCGCCGCCCATGTTTCCTGCACCAACGATTCCTATTTTCATGCGGGTATAGTTGTTTTTTTGTTTTGAAAAAAATTAGCAAACTTACGGTAATTCAACCCTGCAAAAGAATGTGCGCAAGAGATGAAAACCTCTCCGGAAAAATCGGCGCTAAGTTACGAAAGATTTTAATATCTCCCTGTGCGAAAATTCAAAAAAGATGCGGGGATAATTTTGTGAGATGTGATGCAACATTCGTAATCCGCAAAAGCCGACATTCCTGATGTAGAGACGCGGCGTGCCGCGTCTCTCTACGGCGTGCCGCGTCTCTCTACATTTCACAAAATTATCCTGCGCGAGGTATAAAAAATTTTGTGCATATTTGCACTCGCTGCAAGCGTACTTAATAGGAAGCGCTCCGTGCAGCCTTGCCCGCTAAATATGATATGGTAACGAAAAAAAATTACATGCAGTATGCTTCATGAAAAGCTGAAAAGCTACAGGCTTATTTTGGCCTCGCAATCACCGCGACGGCAGGCGCTGATTAAGGGCTTGGACGTAGCGTTCACCGTGGCTCCGCCCTACCACGTAGACGAAACATTTCCGGCAGCAATGCCCAGGGATGAAGTTCCTGTTTTCTTGGCGCAGCTCAAATCCGAGCGCTACCCGCAAGCGCTGGACGAAAAAGATATTCTGATAACCGCCGACACGCTGGTGTGGTGCAAGAACGAGTTTTTGGGTAAGCCCAAAGATGAGGCCGACGCTCGCCGGATGCTGCGCCTCATGTCGGGGAGCGCGCACGAGGTGCTCACGGGCGTATGCCTGCGCAGCAGCCAGCAAACGGTAACGTTCCTGTCGTCAACGCAGGTGCGCTTTCGGCCGCTGAGCGAGGACGAAATCTCGTACTACCTATCGGCCTACCACCCCTACGACAAGGCCGGCGCCTACGGCATTCAGGAGTGGATTGGCTACGCAGCCATTGAGCGCATCGAGGGGTCGTACTACAACGTGATGGGGCTGCCCATACAGCGGCTGTACGTGGAGCTGACAAA
>JAIRXY010000277.1 GCA_031268055.1 Prevotellaceae bacterium
TGTGGCACCATTGACGGACGGCTGGTTTACGTCTTTTCGCAGGATTTCACCGTCTTTGGAGGCTCGCTCTCCGAAACGATGGCGCTCAAGATGTGCAAAATGCTCGACCAAGCCATGAAAATGGGCGCGCCCGTAATCGGCATCAACGACTCCGGGGGCGCGCGCATACAGGAGGGCGTTAACGCGCTGGCCGGCTACACCGAAATTTTTCAGCGCAACATTCTGGCCTCCGGCGTTATTCCGCAAATCTCGGCAATCTTTGGCCCTTGCGCCGGCGGCGCAGTCTACTCGCCTGCCCTCACCGACTTCACCATCATGAAGAAAGATACCAGCTACATGTTCCTTACCGGCCCCAAGGTGGTGAAAACCGTAACCGGCGAAGACGTAACGCAAGAGCAGCTGGGCGGAGCGTCGGTGCACGCCTCAAAGTCGGGCGTGGCGCACTTCGTTAGCAGCACAGAGGAGGAAGGCCTTTCGCTCATCCGCAAGCTGGTGAGCTACCTGCCGCAAAACAACCTTGAGGAAGCGCCGCTGGCCGTCTGCAACGACCCCATCGACCGCCAGGAGGAATCGCTCAACGGAATTATCCCCGACAGCCCCACCAAGCCCTACGATGTGTGCGACGTTATCAGGCTAATCGTCGATAACGGCGAGTACCTCGAAGTGCAGAGCGCTTTTGCGCCCAACATCATCACGGCATTTGCGCGCTTCAATGGCATCTCGGTAGGCGTAGTGGCCAACCAGCCTAAGTACCTCGCCGGCGTGCTCGACATCAACGCTTCGCGCAAGGCCGCTCGCTTTGTACGCTTTTGCGACGCGTTCAACATTCCGCTGGTTACGCTGGTAGATGTGCCCGGGTTCCTGCCCGGCACGGCGCAAGAGTATGGCGGCGTTATTCTGCACGGCGCAAAGCTGCTCTACGCATACGGCGAAGCCACCGTCCCCAAGATTACGGTGACGCTACGCAAATCCTACGGCGGCGCCTACTGCGTGATGAGCTCCAAGCACCTGCGCGGCGACCTCAACTACGCATGGCCCAGCGCCGAGATTGCTGTTATGGGAGCGCAAGGCGCCATAGGGGTGCTCTACGGCAAGGAAATTGCCGCTGCCGAAGACCCGAAAAAGGTAACGGAAACCCGAACGGAGGAGTACATATCAAAGTTTGCCAACCCCTACAACGCAGCCCGCTACGGGTATATTGACGATATTATTTTGCCTACCAATACGCGCTTTCGCATCATCCGCGCGCTACAGCAGCTGGCTACCAAAAAGTTGAACAACCCTGCAAAAAAGCATGATAATTTGCCACTGTAAAATACCTAATAGCTCAATGAACTCAATGATTCAACGATTTTTTTATACACGTTTTTCGGCCTCCGTTTTTTCGGCCTGCCGAAAAAAAATTGGAATGCAGGGGCTTGCCGTTCTTGCCGTGGCAATGCTGTGGTCGTTTGGCGCGCAGGGGCAGAGAACAACCGACTTGCGCCTCAACGAATTTATGGCCATCAACAAAACCAACTACGAGGATGACTTTGGCGAGCGCAGCTCATGGATTGAAGTTTTCAACTCCTCGTATGGTACGGTTGACATTGGCGGGTGCTACCTGAGCGACGACATCAACAACCTCAAGAAGTACCCTATCCCCAAGGGCGACGTGCTAACGAGCATCAAGCCGCGGCAGCACGTCATTTTTTGGGCCGACAACAAGCCTACGCACGGTACGTTTCACCTCAACTTCTGGATAGACGATACGCGCTTTCTGGCGCTTACCAGCAGCGACGGACGTACGATTATCGACAGCCTCACCTACCCCGAGCAAGCTGCCGACGTGAGCTACGGCCGTAGCGAGGACGGCGCGGGCGTGTGGCATTTCTGCGAGCGCACTACGCCAAGCACCAACAATACGCTGGTGCAGCTGGAGGCCGCCAGCGACCGCTTTAAAACGTACGATCCAACCGGAATAGTCATGACCATTACCGCCATGACGGTAGTGTTTTTGGCGCTCTTTCTGCTGTTTATCATCTTTAAGCGCGTAGGGAAAACCGCCCTTTGGATTATTGCGCTACGGGGCAAAAAAATACCAAAAGAAAGCCCTGCACAGGTAACCGTGTCGGGCGAAAAGCAGCAACCTTCGCCGGGCGCTGTCTTCGCTGCTATTGCATACGCCCTGCGACAGTATGAGCTCGAGATGAGCGAACTCGAATCTAATGTGCTCACTATTAATAAAATATCAAAAACCTATTCGCCGTGGAACTCTAAAATTTACACGCTACGCGAAACTCCGGTTAAAAAGTAAGAAACTATTGAATAACACTCATGAAAGGTTATAAACTGAAAATAAACGGTAACGACTATAAAGTTGTAGTGAAAGATGTTGAGGGCAACACCGCCGAGGTGGAGGTGAATGGCACTCATTACCACGTTGAAATAGAACGCCCTGTGGCGCAGGTGAGCAAAACGCCCAAGCTGGTGCAAACGCCTGCCATTCCGTCGGGCGATTCGCACCAAGCCCTCGCCAAGACGTCAGCCCCCGGCTCCGCCAGCGCCATCAAGTCGCCGCTGCCCGGCGTTATACTTGACGTGTACGTAAAAGAGGGCGATACGGTAGCGGTAGGGCAAAAGCTGCTCCTGCTTGAGGCTATGAAAATGGAAAATAACGTTGAGGCAGACCACGCCGGAAAAGTTACCTCCGTAAAAGTCAAGCAAGGTGATTCGATACTGGAAGGCGCTGTACTTGTAATCATTGAATAATACTGAATCATGGACATAAACAGCTTATTTGGATTTTTGGGAGAAAACCTCCAGCAGTTCCTCTCCTACACGTCGTTCTCGCACATAACTTTCGGGCATATCATCATGATGTCGATAGGCTTGATATTTCTATACCTCGCCATACGCCATGAATTTGAGCCTATGCTGCTGATACCCATTGGGTTTGGTATTCTTGTGGGAAACATTCCGTTCATGCAGGGTCTCAAGATAGGAATTTATGAAGAAGGCTCGGTGCTCAACATTCTTTACTACGGCGTTGTGCAGGGCGTTTATCCGCCGCTTATCTTTTTGGGCATTGGGGCAATGACCGATTTTTCGGCGCTCATTTCCAACCCCAAGCTCATGCTTATTGGGGCTGCGGCGCAGCTGGGTATTTTTGGCGCGTACATAGTTGCCCTGCTGCTTGGCTTTATGCCCAACGAAGCCGCCGCCATCGGCATTATTGGCGGCGCCGACGGGCCTACGGCTATCTTCCTCTCGTCGCGCCTGGCGCCCCACCTGATGGGCGCGGTGGCCATATCAGCATACTCGTACATGGCGCTGGTGCCGGTGATACAGCCTCCCGTAATGAAGCTGCTCACAACGCGCAAAGAGCGGCTTATCCGCATGAGGCCGCCGCGCGCCGTATCGCACTTAGAGAAGGTGATGTTTCCCGTCATTGGGCTACTGCTTACCTGCCTCATTGTGCCATCGGGCTTGCCCCTGCTGGGCATGCTGTTCTTTGGCAACTTACTGAAAGAAAGTGGCGTAACGCGCAGGCTTGCTGAAACGGCGCGGGGTCCGCTCATTGATATTGTAACCATACTTATAGGGCTTACGGTGGGCGCCTCTACGCAGGCAACCACTTTCCTCACGTTCGATTCCGTGCGCATATTTCTGTTAGGCGCAGCGTCGTTTGTGGTGGCAACCTTTGGAGGTGTAATGTTTGTAAAAATATTCAACCTGTTCCTGAAAGAGGGAAATAAAATCAACCCGCTTATTGGCAACGCCGGTGTTTCGGCAGTGCCCGACTCTGCGCGCGTATCGCAAATAATTGGGTTGCAGTACGATAAGACTAACCATTTGCTCATGCACGCTATGGGGCCAAACGTTGCCGGCGTGATTGGCAGCGCAGTGGCAGCAGGTATTCTGCTGGGATTCTTGTCGTAGCAAAAAAAAATGAAAAAAGAGGGCGCGTGTCCTCCGGCATTGCTGCTGTCCAGCGCTCAATTAGATCATTGACAGCAGCAATGCCGGAGGCGTTACGTGCAGATAGCCCCACATGAAGAAGTTGAGGGGAGATTATGCTATGCCTTCTCGTCAGCTCTGCGAGGAGTTGACAGTCTGTGGTGTTTGGAAGACAAAAGAGCTCGATTTTTTACATCGAACTACGGTTACGCTGTGTTATTTGCACGCAGCTATCCACGCTAAGACCTCTCGGGAGAGGACCCGAATAATGTGACAACTTGGAATGTATTCGATATAAGAAAAATCATTATTTTTTAATTCTAAATTAAATCAACGAGCTTTGATATTATGGAACAGCAAACAAACACACAGACACCTAAAAAGGATGAAATAGATGCATTAGAGATCATCATCCTTCTCTACCGAAAGTTTAAATCATTGGCGCTCGGTATAATTTTTATTTTGAAGGCTATACTTATTTTTTCGCTACGCAAAGTACCACACTTGTCACTGTGCGTGATGGTAGGCGCTATTGTCGGTATTGCTTTTTATCTGCTTGCGCCCAAGATTTACCGTTCTGAGGCGATTATTCGTAGCAATGACCTTGCGAGCAGCATTGTAGTTGACAACATCAAGAAGTTAAGCAGCTCTTTTCGGGGAGAAGACAAGCAAGATTTGTCGAGGTTGCTCAACATTAGCGAAAGCGACACAAAAAAATTACACAGCTTGAAAGTTTTCTATGGATTAGTATCAAGCACCGCAGGTGGTAACGACCTTGGCCTGCCTGCTTTTTATGTCAATACTGATAAGATAGATACAGTATCTAATGTCATTACAAAGTACATCAAAATTGTAGCAGATGTACTTGACGAAGATGTTTACCCCAAGCTTATGCCGGGATTACTTCATTTTCTCAACAGCAACGCCTTTGGTAAAGAGCTGAATACGGTACGCGTAGAGCTTCTTAAATCTCAGATTGCCCATGTAGATAGGGGAATAGAAATATTGCTGCAACAGCAAGCTGTTCTTGCTACACAAAAAGAAAAAAATAATAATATTTCCTCTCTCCCTTTTCAGCTGGAGTTAAATAGTCAGAAAAACGAGGTGATACAGCTGCAAGAATCCATCGACGGGCTACATAGCAGAAAAATGGCCTTAGAGCAAGAGCTAGGCATCTTTTCGCAGCCGATCATAGTAGTTACTGATTTCAGTAAGTCTTATACTCTTGCCAAAAAGCTGTCTATCTACATGATATTGGGCGCTGCTGCTGCCTTTACGCTTGGCTTGATTGTGCTGGCGCTGCGGGAGAATCGCAAAAGAATTATCAATGCGCTTTACGACAAAAACGACGAGAAACCATAGGGGCTTGGCCATCAAGCTGCCAATTTGCCTTACGCTTGCTTTTACCATACATGTGCTTGTGCTTGCGCAGCCGCGCACAAGCCTTATCAAAACGCTTGAGATGCCGGAGCCATGGGCAGATTCGCTCTTGGCAACGCTCAGCACGCGCGAAAAAATAGGCCAGCTAATGATGGTAGCGGCCTACTCCAATAAAAGCGGTAGCGCGCACGTTGCCGAAATTGCCGATTTGGTGGCGCGACAAAAAGTAGGCGGCATTATTTTTTTTCAAGGTACGGCCGCTAAGCAGGCCGAACTGACCAACTACTACCAATCTCTCTCCACCATACCGCTGCTTATCGGCATGGATGCCGAGTGGGGGGTGGGGATGAGGTTGGATAGCGTTCCCAATTTTCCTTTTCAAATTGCGCTGGGCGCCCTGCAAAACGATTCGCTCATCTACCGCATGGGCGTGGAGATTGCCAAGCAGTTCAAGCAGCTGGGCATGCACATTAACTTTGCTCCCGTGGCCGACGTGAACAGCAACCCCGAAAATCCGGTTATCAACGCACGCTCCTTTGGGGAAGACCCGCAGGCCGTAGCGCGTAAGTGCGTTGCATATACCAACGGCTTGCAGGACAACGGAGTAATAGCATGCGCCAAGCATTTTCCCGGGCATGGCAATACCGACAAGGATTCGCATAGCGAGCTCCCTACGCTGCACAGCAGCCGAAGAACTTTTGAGCAGGTTGACCTCTTCCCCTTCCGAAAGCTGATTGACAACGGCATTGGTAGCGTCATGGTGGGACACCTCAGCGTGCCAAGGCTGGACGCAAGCGGACAGATGTCGAGCCTTTCTCAAAAGCTGTCCGGCAACCTGCTTCGCAAAAAGCTTAATTTTAAAGGGCTGCTATTCAGCGATGGCATGCAAATGCAGGCGGTATCGCAGCGCTACTCCTACACCGAGGCCAACCTGAAAGCTTTGCTGGCCGGTAGCGATATGCTCATTTATCCGCTCAACGTTGAGCTCAGCATCGACCTCATAGAAGAAGCCGTAAACAGCGGGTTGTTTCCCGTAGAGCTGCTCAACCAGAAATGCCTGCGCGTGCTCAAGGCTAAGCGCTGGCTGGGGTTGAGCGGCGGTAGCCAGCCGGTAGATGTTGCCAACCTCAGCAGGCGACTTTTTCCACAAAGCGCACAGCGCCTTCGCGCGCAGCTTATAGAGTCGGCCATAACCATAGCAGCCGACAAAAACAGCTTCTTGCCCATAAAGCGCTTGGATACGCTACGCATAGCCTACATCGAGGTAAGCAAAAATAACCGCAACAACACGTTTCTGAGGGTAGCGCGCCGCTACGCTTCGCTCAACCTGTACAAGGTTGACCAAACCAACCCTGCCGATTACGATTCGCTCATGCAAAAGCTGCATGACTACAACTTGGTAATTGTTGGCTATATGGATATTAACCAGCGCGCGCCGCAGCGCAACTTCGACTTGGACAAGTCTTTTTGCAGGTGGCTAACGCAGCTGGCGATGAGCAAGCGCACGGTGCTTGCGCTGTACGCCAACCCCTACGTGATGCCCAAGATAGATAGCAGCCAAAAATTTGAAAGCGTGCTGCTGGCCTACAACAACGAGAGCGAATACCAGCGCGCGGCTGCCCATGCGCTGTTTGGCGCAAATCCTGTCTTGGGTAAAAGCTCCGTTGCCGTGCCCAAGTACATAAAGGTAGGCGAGGGCGTACAGAAACCGGCGCGAACTCGCCTCAAGTACGGTACGCCGCTGGAGCTCAGCATAGCTCCGGAGCGGCTGACGGCGGTAGATTCGATGGCGCTCAACGCTATCAGCATGCAGGCTTTCCCCGGATGTCAGGTGCTGGCTGCGCACAAGGGTGTGATTTTTTACCACAAAGCGTTTGGCTACCACACCTACCGAAACGAAGACCGCGTGGCGCTCAGCGACTTGTACGACATGGCCTCCGTTACAAAAATCACGGCTACGCTGCCCGTGATTATGAAGATGGAGGAAAATAAGGACATTGGCCTTAACGATATGATAGGGAAGTACATTGCGCTTGACCAATCAAGCGACAAGGCGAAGCTCGTGGTGCGCGATATACTGCTGCACCAATCCGGGCTAAAGGCGTGGATTCCTATCCATGTAGCGTTTCTGCGCCCCGTGTTTGCAGACCAGCCGCTGCTCAGCGTATCGCAATCCGAAACGCACCCCTTCAAGCTCTACTCGCACACGTACCTCAACAAGTTCCACACGCTGGACACCGCGTTTTTCAGCTCCGAATGTCGGCCGGACTACCCTTTTCCTGTTGCCGACAGCATTTACGCCCATAGCGCAATTAGAGAAAAAGTTTACCAGCTGATAGATAACAGCCCGCTCTTGGAAAATCGCTACCGGTACAGCGACCTTGGCTTTTACTACATGCAGCGGGTGATAGAAAGCGTGTCGGGCAAAGGGCTGGATGTGATGGCCGACAGCTTGTTTTACAGTCCGCTGGGTATGAAATCGACAGCTTACTTTCCGCTGCAAAAGTTTGACCGAACGCGCATTGCCCCCACCGAATGGGAGTATTCGTTCCGCCGCCAACTCATTCATGGCTACGTGCACGACCACGGCGCAGCTACCGTGGGAGGCGTAGCCGGACATGCGGGCTTATTCTCCACCACCTACGATATGGCAAAAATGATGCAAATGTTTCTGTGGCGCGGCAGCTACGGCGGCACGCAGCTGCTAAAACCCGAAACAGTGGACAAATTTACCAGCCGCAGCGCTGCCGGCAACCGGCGCGGGCTGGGCTTTGATAAGCCGGAGCTGAATCCGCAAAAGGCAAGCCCTGTGTGCCCCGAAGCTTCGCCGGAAAGCTTCGGACATTCGGGCTTTACCGGTACGTTTGTTTGGGTTGACCCGCAGCGCGAGCTGGTGTACATATTCCTCTCCAACCGCGTACACCCCGACAGCAACAACAACCTGATTACCACTACCGGTATACGCACCAACATGCTTCGCGAATTTATC
>JAIRXY010000018.1 GCA_031268055.1 Prevotellaceae bacterium
TTGTCACCTTTTTTCTTGCCCTGCGCCTTTTCGATAATATCCTTGGCGAGGGAAGCCGGCACTTCGGAGTAGTGCGAAAACTCCATTGTGGAGGTTGCTCTACCGGAGCTGAGCGTGCGCAGCACCGTTACGTAGCCAAACTGCTCCGAGAGCGGAACGCTTGCCTTTATCACGCGAGCGTTGCCCTTGGAATCCATATTTTGAATCTGTCCGCGGCGCTTGTTGAGGTCGCCGATGATGTCTCCCATGTACTCTTCGGGGGTTACCACCTCCAGCGACATGATAGGCTCCATAATTACAGGATTTGCTTTTGGGCAGGCGTGGCGGAAAGCCGCACGCGCGCATATTTCAAACGAGAGCGAATCGGAGTCTACCGCGTGGAACGAGCCGTCCTTGAGCGTTACCTTCATTGAGGGCAGCTCGTAGCCGGCAAGCACGCCGTTGCTCATGGCCATCTTGAATCCTTTCTCTACCGACGGGATAAACTCGCGCGGAATGTTTCCGCCCTTCACCACATCCACAAACTGTAGGCCTACCTGCCCTTCGTCGGCAGGAGCAATTTCTACAGTAATATCGGCAAACTTACCGCGTCCGCCGGTTTGCTTCTTGAAGAGCTCGCGGTGCTCAACAACGCCTCGCAAGGCTTCCTTGTAGTTGACCTGCGGCGCGCCCTGGTTGATTTCCACGCCAAACTCTCGCTTGAGGCGGTCAACAATAATTTCGAGGTGCAGCTCGCCCATACCGCTAATGATGGTCTGGCCGGTTTCTTCGTCTGATTTTACGGTGAACGTGGGGTCTTCCTCGGAGAGCTTGCCGAGGGCTATCCCCAGCTTATCCAAATCTTTTTGCGTTTTTGGCTCCACCGCCAATCCAATTACAGGGTCGGGGAAAGTCATCGACTCCAAAACAATAGGATTTTTTTCTTCGCAAACGGTATCACCCGTTCGGAGGTCTTTGAAGCCTACGCAAGCGCCAATATCTCCAGCCTCCAAAAATTCGATAGGATTTTGCTTGTTGGAGTGCATCTGGTAAAGGCGCGATATGCGCTCTTTTTTTCCTGAGCGCGGATTGTAAACATACGAGCCTGCGTCGAGGCGACCGGAATATGCGCGCACAAAAGCCAAACGACCAACGAATGGGTCGGTGGCAATTTTGAACGCCAAGCCGCAGAATGGCTCCGACGACGAGGGTTTGCGCTCAATTACTTTTTCGGCATTATCGGGGTCTGCTCCTTCCACCATGCCTTTGTCGAGCGGACTTGGCAGGTAGCGCGCCACCGCGTCCAAGAGGTACTGCACGCCCTTGTTCTTAAATGAAGCGCCGCACATCACCGGCACAATGGCCATAGCGATGGTAGCTTTGCGCACGGTCTCTATAATTTCGGCCTCGGTAATTGATTCGGGGTTGTCGAAGAATTTTTCGAGCAGCGCGTCGTTGTACTCAGCGATAGCTTCAATGAGCTTTCCGCGCCACTCGGCAGCCTCGGCGACCATGTCGGCGGGTATCTCCTCCGTAGAGTAGTTCACCAATTCCTTGCTATCGGAGTTGTATACCAACGCTTTGTTGGATATAAGGTCAACTATTCCCAGAAACTTATCTTCGGCGCCAATGGGCAGGGTAATCGGCACGGGATTTGCGCCCAGCTTATCTTTTATCTCCTTTACCACGTTGAAAAAGTCAGCGCCTGTGCGGTCCATTTTATTCACGTAGGCAATTTTCGGCACGTGGTATTTTTCGCTTTGCCGCCACACGGTTTCCGACTGCGGCTCTACGCCACCTACGGCGCAGAACGTAGCAATGGTGCCGTCGAGCACGCGCAGCGAGCGTTCTACCTCTATGGTAAAGTCAACGTGCCCCGGAGTATCAATCAGGTTGATGTGGTAAGTATTTCCGCCGTAGTTCCAGAACGTAGTGGTAGCAGCCGAGGTGATGGTAATTCCCCTCTCCTGCTCCTGCACCATCCAGTCCATGGTAGCAGCGCCTTCGTGCACCTCGCCTATTTTATGCGTTTTTCCCGTATAAAAAAGGATGCGCTCGCTCGTTGTAGTTTTACCTGCATCGATGTGAGCCATGATACCAATGTTCCGCGTATATGTTAAATCTCTTGCCATCTTCTGTTTTTCCTCTTATCGCTTCCTCGCTTTTCGCAATTAAAATTTATAGTGAGCAAAAGCTTTGTTGGCCTCTGCCATTTTGTGCATGTCCTCTTTACGCTTGAAAGCTCCGCCTTCTTCGTTGTAGGCAGCCATTATCTCTGCGGCCAGCTTTTCGGACATTGACTTACCGTTGCGAGCGCGCGCATACTTAATCATGTTTTTTACGCTAAGCGCGATTTTGCGCTCCGGACGGACTTCGGTAGGCACCTGAAAGTTTGCGCCTCCAATGCGGCGGCTCTTTACCTCTATGGACGGGGTAATGTTTTCCAGCGCCTTTTTCCATACATCGAGCGGGGCCTTGTCAGCGTCTTTCATCTTCTCGCCTACTCTGTCTATTGCATCATAGAATATACCGTAGGCAATACTCTTCTTACCGGCGTTCATGAGGTCGTTCACAAACCTTGTTACCAGCGTGTCACCGAACTTAGGGTCGGGAAGTAGAATTCGTTTTTTTGGCTTTGCTTTTCTCATTTTTTCAATTTCCGGGGAGCTGCAGGAGCGCCCGCTTTTTACATTTTAACTTTATTTGCAGCTATTGTATTGGCATTACTTCTTTTTTGCGGGAGCAGCAGCCCCAGCTTTTGGCCGCTTAGCGCCGTAGCGCGAGCGGCTTTGACGGCGGCCATCTACGCCCGAAGCATCGAGCGACCCGCGCACCAAGTGGTAGCGCACGCCGGGAAGGTCTTTCACACGTCCGCCGCGCACCAGCACAATGGAGTGCTCTTGCAGGTTGTGCCCCTCGCCGGGTATGTAGGCGTTTACCTCCTTTAGGTTGGTGAGGCGCACGCGCGCTACCTTGCGCATAGCCGAGTTGGGTTTTTTTGGCGTTGTGGTGTATACACGCACGCAAACGCCGCGACGCTGCGGACATGAATTTAGGGCTGGCGATTTACTTTTTTGCACCAGCTCTGTTCTTCCTTTTCTTACAAGTTGCTGAATTGTTGGCATTGTTGCTCAAAAATGCTTTATTATTACTATATCTCTAACTTTTATACATTTACAGCCTTTTGTTCCCGTTGCTTCACACTTTTTTTTCGTAAAAAGTTATGAACTTTTGGAAAATCAGGGCTGCAAAGGTAGGCATTTTTTTGATATTACAAGAGCTAATCGTTTTTTTAGCTCACTTTTTTCGCTCAAAATGGGGCAATTCCGAGTTAAATAATCATAATCCGATTAACAAAAAAAATTACAAGGTAAAAAATATCAGTAAACAGCCCTGTATTTTTGTTGTTTTTTTTTCTGTGAAAGTTTTGTTTTCAGGCTACTTAGCATACTGTCGTCGCCATAGCATACGGTAGCTGCTGATGTGCGCCAAAATACG
Organism: Prevotellaceae bacterium; assembly: GCA_031268055.1. Classification (GTDB taxonomy): domain Bacteria; phylum Bacteroidota; class Bacteroidia; order Bacteroidales; family UBA932; genus JAITMY01. Next base: position 3,478 of record JAIRXY010000018.1, read on the forward strand.
GGGAGACGTGGCAGCGCCACGTCTCTACAGCGTGCGCGCGGTACGCCGTGCTACCGTACTTGCGGTAGTCGGATGCGCTGTAGAGACGTGGCGCTGCCACGTCTCTTGGCGTCACGTCTCTTATTCCCTCATTATTCAACAAAAATATTTCGGGGCTTCGCCCCTCCAATGACGGTGGGGGCGTTCCGTTGTTCCGACGTTGCACGTTGGGCTACCGAGATTTAACCCGTTCCGGGTTGTCAGCCAGCACAATAATGCGGACAAACGGTGGCGTAAGCCAATTTAAAATTCAAAATTCAAAATTTCTAACATGGTGGCGTAAGCCAATTCAAAATTTTTCATTCAAAATTTCTTCTACCGCTGCCCTACCGCTACCTCAATCGCCTTTTTGCCGGCCTTGCCTTCGAGAATAAGGTGGTAGATACCGGGTATCTCCGGCATGGCTAACCCGTCGCTCAGAATTGAGGCGCTGCCGGAGAGTACGAGCTGACCTTGCGTGTTGAAGATGTAGAATGTTGTGTAGAGCGACTTCACTACCTCCTTGTCGCTGGTGCCATCGGCAGGGTTGTTCAGCTTGAGCTTGATAATGCCGCCCGCCGCAACGGGGTTGGGGTAAACCTCGACCTCGGCCGGATGCACGTCCGGCACGCTGCCCTCGTCGGGGCTGTGTCCAACGTCGGGGCAGGTTTTGAGGTAACTTCCGCTGACGGTGCGCAGCGTGACGCGCATTGAATCCATCGGCGAAAACTTTTCGTGGACGCTCTGCCCGGCGGTGTAGTAAAGCTGGTTGCCCCCAACCGGAACCCAGCTGTCGCCTTTCTTTTGCTCCCATAGACACCACTTAAACTCCAATCCGGACTTATTGATGGCCGGATTGTTGTCCACCACGCGGATGCTGCCGAGGTGCTCC
>JAIRXY010000204.1 GCA_031268055.1 Prevotellaceae bacterium
GAATCGCACAGCATTTTGCCCAGCATTACCAACATGAGCCTCATTGAGCTGGCCAGCGATATGGGCATGACTATAGAGCGGCGCAAGGTGGAGGTTAGCGAGCTCGCTACGTTCGACGAAGTGGGCATGTGCGGCACGGCTGCCGTTATTAGCCCCATTGGGAAAATATTTGACCCCGTTAACAGCCAATCATTTGAATACTGCAAAGATGGGCTGGCCGGAAAAATAAGCACAACGCTCTACAGCCGCCTACGCGCTATTCAGTACGGCGACGAAGCAGATAAATTCGGGTGGATTGACGAAATTTAGGGATGCAAATGAGATTGACAGAATTTACAGAATTTATGTAGCAGCGCCGTGTCTCTACAACAAACCATACCACGCCCTTCAGTAATTGTGTGGTGTGCGTGGAGGGATGGTTGTGATGACAAAATTCTGTCAATTATGTAAATTCTGTCTCCACTTATTCCATTAAATCGTTGAATTTTCTTGCTTTATGATTGAAAAAAAGTCTACCTCTACCGCGCTAAAACCGGAAGCTGCTGTTTTGGCTGGTATTATCACCGAAAAGCAAAACGAACGGCTTTCGCGCGAATACCTTGACGAGCTGGCGTTTCTGGCTGAAACGGCGGGCGTGGTTACAAAAAAAATATTTACCCAAAAATTATCCGGCGCACACCCCAAAACATACCTTGGAGCAGGAAAAATTTTGGAGATAAAAGCATACGTTGACGAGCAGGAGATTGACACGGTTATCTTTGACGACGAGCTAAGCCCCTCGCAGCTGTTCAACCTCGAAAAGCAGCTTGAATGCAAGGTGCTTGACCGCACCAGCCTTATCCTTGATATTTTTGCAATGCGCGCCCGCACAGCCTACGCCAAAACGCAGGTGGAGCTGGCGCAATATCAATACCTCCTGCCGCGCCTCAAGCGCATGTGGACGCACCTTGAGCGGCAGCGCGGGGGAATTGGCATGCGCGGACCCGGCGAATCGCAGATAGAAACCGACCGCCGAATTATCCTCGACCGCATTGCGCGGCTCAAGGAGCAGCTCAAAAAAATAGACCGGCAAATGACGTCGCAGCGCAGCAACCGCGGCGGATTGGTGCGCGTGGCGCTGGTGGGCTACACCAACGTGGGCAAGAGCACCATCATGAACATGCTGAGCAAAAGCGATGTGTTTGCAGAAAATAAGCTCTTTGCCACGCTCGATACTACGGTGCGCAAGGTGGTGTTTGACGACACGCCTTTTTTGCTTTCCGACACGGTGGGCTTCATTCGCAAGCTGCCCACGCAGCTGGTGGAATCGTTCAAATCTACGCTGGACGAGGTGCGCGAGGCCGATGTGCTAATGCACGTTGTGGATATTTCGCACTTCAACTTTGAGGAGCAAATGAACGTGGTGCAGCAAACGCTCATCGATATTGGCGCAGGCGAAAAGCCAACGTACCTCGTCTTTAACAAGATTGACGCCTACACATTTGTAGAAAAAAGCGACGACGACCTCACGCCGCGTACCGACAGGAACATACCGCTGGAGGAGTACATGAACAGCTGGATGGCCAAGAAAAATGCGCCCTGCATTTTTATTTCGGCCATCAACAAAACCAACTTCGCCAAGCTCCGCAGCGACGTGCACAAAATGGTAACCGAAATTCAGGCCGGGCGCTACCCTTTCGGATAATCCCAAATCGTCCTACGTTTTTTTTTTAGCTCGTCAATATACAACTGCAAACTTATAGCATAAACAGGTACAAAACAAAAAATTGAAAGCCGAAACCTAAGCGTTTCAGCTTTCAACTTTTCATTATCAGCTGTCAAAGCCTTACTACTTTATGGCATCCAACGCCTGCTGAATATCTGCCTTGATGTCGTCGATGTGCTCAATGCCAACGGAGATACGAATCAGCCCCGGCTCTACCCCCGATGCCTTTTGGTCTTCCGGCGAGAGCTGCTCGTGCGTGGTGGCCGACGGGTGAATAATCAGCGACTTGGTATCACCAACGTTGGCAAGATGGCTAAGCAGCTTAACGTTATCTATCAACCTGTCGGCGTTGCTGGGGTCGCCTTTGAGCTTGAAGGTCAGCACTGCGCCCGGCCCCTTGGGGAAGTATTTTTTTGCAAGGTCGTAATACTTGCTGCTCCTCAGCCCCGGATAGTTCACGTACTCCACCTTGGAGTGCTTCTCAAGCCACTCGGCAAGCGCCTGCGTATTCTGCACGTGACGCTCCACGCGCAGCGAGATAGTTTCCAGCCCCTGCACCAGCAGAAAAGAGTTAAACGGGCTGATAGTATTCCCCCAATCGCGCAACCCCTCTACGCGAGCGCGAGTGTTGAACGCAATATTCCCGAAAGGTCCGTTTGTCCCAAACACATCCCAAAACACCAGCCCGTGGTAGCTCTCCGAAGGCTCGGTAAACGACGGGAATTTTCCGTTGCCCCAGTTGAACGTGCCGCCATCAACGATTACGCCGCCAAGGGACGTGCCATGCCCGCCAATCCACTTGGTTGCCGACTCAACGACCACCGAAGCGCCATGCTCCAAGGGACGGAACAGGTAGCCGGCTGCACCGAAAGTGTTGTCCACTATCAGCGGTATGTCGTGCGCCTTGGCAACAGCAGCAATGGCGTCAAAGTCGGGTACGTTGAGCTCGGGGTTGCCGATGGTTTCCAAGTAAACAGCCTTGGTGTTTTTGTCAATCAGCTTTTCAAAGTCTTCCGGCGCATCGCTCTGCGCAAAGCGCGCTTCAACGCCCAGCCTCTTGAACTGCGACTTAAACTGGTTGTAGGTTCCGCCGTACAGGTGCGAGGTAGTCACAAAGTTGTCGCCCACCTGCAAAATGTTGTTCAGCGCAATGAACTGCGCCGACTGCCCCGTCGACGTGGCCAAGCCCGTAACGCCGCCTTCCAAGGCAGCCACGCGCTTTTCAAAAACGTCGGTGGTGGGGTTTTGCAGGCGCGTGTAAATGTTACCAAACTTGCGCAGGCCAAAAAGCTCTGCACCATCCTTTGCATCCTCAAAAACGTAGGATGATGTTTGGTAGATAGGTAGCGCGCGCGCGTGCGTTGTTTTTTCGACTTCTTGTCCTGCATGTACTTGCAGCGTTTCAAATTTTAATCCTGTTGTTGCCATAGCATTTAGTTTTTTTTTATTGATTAATGGCACAAAGGTACGGGCGCAAATTGATTCGCACAATACCATATTTATGGCATTTTTTTGAAATTTTGCCCCCCTACCCTACTTCAGCTTCGCCAGCGCCTCTTTCATACTTTTCATCGCCTTCTCTAAGTTGGCGTCGGAGGTTGCGTACGACAGGCGAATGCAGGTAGGCTCGCCAAAAGCGCCACCGGGTACGCCGGAAACGAGCGCCTTGTCCAGCAGGTAAAGGCACATATCCATGTCGGTGTTGATGGTTACGCTGCCGTCG
>JAIRXY010000217.1 GCA_031268055.1 Prevotellaceae bacterium
TCCTCGGCGTAGATAAGCGCCACGAGGTAGGGGTTTACCTCGTTGATTTTTCCCAAGTCGCCGCGCAAAAATTTGGCGATAAGGTCGCCCCAAATTGCGGAAGCAACGCGCGGAAAGTGGAGGTATTTGCAGCGCACGCCAAGGCTTTGCAGGTGCTGCTGTAGCAGCAAAACTTGCGTAGATTTTCCCGCGCCGTCAAGTCCCTCTATGGCAATAAAATTCATGCGTGTTTCAAAAAAATATAGTAACTTTGTTCCTGCAAAATTAACAGAAACAACGTACAGATGAAAGAGAAAAATCTTTTTTTGCAGAAAAAAACATGCCTTCGCTGTGGAGATAAGCTGCTTGACCTTACAGCGCCCGTGGTTATGGGCATTGTGAACGTTACTCCCGATTCGTTTTTTGCGGGTGGCCGCGCCGAAACCGTCGACGTCATGGCGGTGCGCACCTACAAAATGCTGAGCGAAGGCGCGGCCATTATCGACGTGGGAGCCTACTCAACGCGGCCGGGGGCAGACGAGGTCTCGCCGGCCGAGGAGCTACGCCGCCTCAGCCTTGCGATGGGAGTGCTGCGGAGCAAGTTCCCGCAGGCGATAGCGTCTATTGATACCTTTCGGGCAGAGGTGGTGCGCGAGGTGGTGGCGCAGTTTGGCGCAGTGATAGTCAACGATATTTCGGGCGGGCAACTCGACAGGAAAATGTTTGAAACCGTTGCCGAACTTGGTCTTCCCTACGTGCTCATGCACTCGCGCGGAACGCCGCAAACCATGCAGCAGCAAACGGACTACGACGACTTGGTAGGGGAGGTAGTGCGCTACCTCTCGGAAAGGGTGAGCACGCTGCACAGCATGGGCGTGTGCGACGTTATCGTTGACCCCGGCTTTGGCTTTGCCAAAACGGTAGAGCAAAACTTTGCGCTGCTGGCGCGCTTAGAGGAGTTTAGGATTTTTGACCTGCCGCTGCTCGTAGGCTTTTCGCGCAAGTCAATGATATGCCGCACGCTCAACGTAACGGCGCCGCACGCGCTCAACGGCACCACAGCGCTCAACATGCTTGCGCTCACCAAGGGCGCCAACATTCTCCGCGTGCACGACGTGGAGGCGGCAGTAGAGGCCGTAAAGCTGGCAACGGCGGCCGGAGCGCTCAACATGTATTGTTAAACAATTGAACAACAAATAATTATGTTTTTTTCTATCCGCATTCTCGACATTATTGATATACTGCTGGCCGCAATTTTGTTTTATCAGGTGTACAAGCTTATTCGCGGCACGGTAGCCATCAACATTTTCATTGGCATATTCGCTCTTTACGTGCTGTGGATTGCGGTGAAGGCGCTCAACATGGAGCTGCTAAGCACCATCCTTGGGCAAGTTCTGGGGGTAGGCGTGCTGGCGCTGTTCATCGTTTTTCAGCAGGAAATACGCAAGTTTTTGCTCTACCTCGGAACGCAGTACATGTCGCGGAGCAAGCTATCGCTCCGCTCCGTATTTTTCAAGAAAAGCGATAAGTCGAGCGGGGTGAATATTGACGCTATTGTAAAAGCGGCGCGCAACATGTCCGGTAGCAAAACGGGGGCGCTCATCGTTATCCAGCGCACCACCTCGCTTGAGTCGTACGAAGATTCGGGCGATATGCTCAACGCCGACACCAACAACCGACTGCTCGAAACCATTTTTTTCAAGAATACTCCCCTGCACGACGGCGCCGTGGTTATAGCGCGCAACAAAATCCGCGCAGCCCGCTGCGTGCTGCCCTCAACCGACAGCCTCAACCTTCCCGCCCGCTACGGCATGAGGCACCGCGCCGCGCTGGGAGTATCGGAGAATAGCGACGCTGTGGTAGTGGTGGTAAGCGAAGAAACGGGCGACATTTCCTTTGCTGAATCGGGGCGGCTTAAAAACGCTATTACCGCCGGAGAATTACAACGTTTGCTCGAAGAAACCCTCAACATGCAACGGTAAAAATCAGAAAATATTATAATTTATCTGTGTTAAAGTTTATTTCTGCAAAAAACCTCACAAAAAGAGGATATTACCTTACAATTATTACTACATTTGCGGAATGTAACTTAAAAATACAGCTTAACAATGGGAAGATATTATATTGACAGCATTGACCACAAAATCTTAACGCTGCTCATAAAAAATGCGCGCACCCCCTTTTTGGAAATAGCGCGCGAGTGTAGCATTTCCGGCGCGGCGGTGCACCAAAGGGTAAAAAAATTGGAAGACGCCAACATAATTGTTGGGTCGCGCACGATGGTAAAGCCTCGATCGCTCGGGCTGGATATTTGCGCCTTTGTGAACGTGAAGCTCTCAAAGCCGGATGTTTCAAAAAGCGCCATTGAGGAGTTCCGCAAAATACCCGAAATTGTAGAATGCCACTTCATTGCGGGGCCTTTTTCGTTGCTGCTCAAGCTCTACTGTCACGACAATGAGCACTTGATGGACTTGCTGGTAAACCAAATTCCGCACATCACCGGAGTTACCGATACCGCCTCGTTCATTTCGCTTGAGCAGGCCTTTGAGCGCGAGCCATACCTGCTGCCCCTGAGGAAAAAAGCCCGGGAGGAGGCCGCAGCGCACGTGGAAAAGGCTGAAGCCAGAACCAAATCACGGGTAGAGGCTGCTGCAAAAGCAAACTCCACCGGAGGAGCAAAACCAAAAGCTCTTGCACCTACCCCACCGGAATAAATCCGACGTTTGCTATTATTTTTTGTCCCGCCTCCGACAGCACGTAGCTGATAAACGGCGTTACGGCGCTCTCCGATTGCGCAGCATAGTAGTAAAACAGGGGGCGCGAAATGGGGTAAACCTTGCTTTTTGCGTTGGCAGCCGACGGCTCAACAAAGTTTTTTCCGCCATCGTACGATACGTGGATTGCCTTTACGCTCCTGCCGAGGTAGGCCAGCCCCACGTAGCCAATAGCCCCTGCGGTTTGGCTCACTGACTGTATAATAGCTCCGGTAGCGGGCATGTTCATAATGCCATTCATGTAGCTTTTATTTTTCAGCACGCTTTCTTTGAAAAATTCGTACGTCCCCGACGAGGTTTCGCGGGCGTAGGGCACTATTTTCAGGTCGCTGCCGCCCACCTCTTTCCAATTCCTGATTTTTCCGGTAAAGATACCCTCCAGCTGCTCGCGGGTAAGGTTTTGCACCTCGTTGGACGGATGTACAATAATGGCCAGAGCGTCAAAGGCGGCCACCACCTCTTTGACCGCTTTGCCGCTTGCTTGCAGCCTTTGCTTCTCGTCAAACTTGATTTTTCGCGAGGATTGCGCCATATCCGTTGTTCCCTCAACCAGCGCCGATATGCCCACACCGCTGCCGCCGCCGGTAACGGTGACGGTCTGCTGGGGGTTGGCCTTCATGTAGCTCTCAGCCTCCCGCTGCGACAGGGGTAGCATGGTATCGGAGCCTTTTATGCGCTGAGCGTGCGCGCTGTACAATGCGCCGGCAAGCATGGCGGCGGCTAAAATTATTTGCTTCATAGTTTGCATATTTATTTTTGCAACAAAGTTAGCGTCACCATGTTACGAAACTGTTACGGAGGGGCTGCAAAGCAGCTAAGTTGAATGCTTTCTTGCCGACAAGGTCGCTCCAAGTTCACTTGCAGTACCTGTACAAGTACCTTCCTGCATCAAGATTTCCGTGGGATTCGGATTGCTCAAATGCCCTGCAAGCTTCGGTTGTGCGCCCCAGCTTGCGGAGCAGGTGCGCATACTGTAGCCATGCTTGGTGGTCGGCGGGATTTTTTGTGAGGTAGGTTTGGTAGTCGGCGGCGGCAAGCCGGAGCGCCTCCGCCTGCTCGTACATTTGGGCGCGCGCCGCGTAGTACTTGCCCTCTTCGGGGTTAGCGGCAAGGCACCCGTTGATGAGCAGCAGGGCTTGGCTAAAGTTCTTTTGCCCCTGATGCGCCAGCGCCAGCAGGTATTGCGCCTCCACATCCTGCGCGCAGGACGACAGGTGGAGCGACAGGAAAGCCGCCGCCTCCTTGTACTTTTTGGCGTTGAGCGCGTACTCCCCGCAGCGCCTGCAGTGGGCGCTATCGGTGGGGCTGAGCTGGCGCAGGCGGGCGCAATCTTGGTACGCTTTTTTCCATTGCCCCAACATTCCGTGCAGCCGCGCGCGGCGGTAAAGGTACTGCCGGTTGGCTGCCTCCTCTTTGAGCAAGCCGCTGTAAATGGCAAGAGCATTTTCGTAGGAGCCAAGGCAGATGAAGGCTTCGGCTTTGAGCCGGCGGTGAATCCGGCTGAGCGTGTCTGCGCTGCGCTCCTCCTCCAGAAGCATGTTCAGCGCATCCTGACAGCGGTCGTACTTGAGCGCTTGCAGCGCCTCAACGGTGATGTCGTCATCGTCGTCCGCCAGCTCGCCGCCGGGTTGCGCGGGGCTTGCCGTTGGCGCAAGCGCTAAGGCCGCTATCAGCAGGAGGTTATGACGCATAGTAAGCTTCCTGATTCAGCTCGCTTATCAGGTTTTGCACAACGCCGATTTCCAAGTAGGTGGTAGCGCCCTTAGAGTAGTAGTTACCCGCCATGACAGCTACCATGTCTCCGCTGCTAATGCAGCCTTGGTCGCGCAGGAAGCGCATGGCGTAGCGCAAAAATTCGTCGTTGTTCTTGATTTGCGTTGCGGGGTAGCAGTACACGCCGTACGACAGCGACAGCTCCCGCGTGAGGGCGTCGAGGTAGCAAAGCGCAAACACGGGAATGTTGCCGCGAAAC
>JAIRXY010000219.1 GCA_031268055.1 Prevotellaceae bacterium
ATTTCGCGGATTTCGGCAAGCAGACGTTCGAAATAGTCTTCACCGAGGAATGTACCGTTTTCCATACGCTTTCGGTCAATGACGTAGCCTCGCGTGGCATAATCCCGCAAAACGGATGTCGCCCATTGGCGAAAAGCAGTTGCCCGCTTGGAGTTGACGCGGTAGCCTACTGCTATAATGGCATCCAAGTTGTAATGCTTAGTTTTGTAGGTCTTACCATCAGATGCAGTTACCGAGAAATCCTCGGTAGCTGAACGCTCATCTAACTCATTTTCTTTGAATATGTTTTTAAGATGTAGCGATATGTTGTCGGTTGAGCAGTCAAACAAGATTGCCATCAGCTTTTGGCTGAGCCAAATTGTTTCGTCTTGTACACGAACTTCTATTCCGTCTTCTCTTGCCTGATTAGTGAAAATCAGGAACTCGGCGGTGCTGTTGCGGATTTGGAGATTCTTTTTTTGCGGCATAAGATTCTACTGATGATATAAAAATTGATGATGTAAAAAATTGATTGTCAGGAAATAGATTTGTGCTTTTGTGAATGCAAATTAAAAAAATTACCCTCCACTATGCTCCGATTGCCAACGCACAAAAGTAAAGAAAAATAGCAAGAAGTCGAACGAAAAGCAAGGATATTTCTTTTTTTGAGGCGCTGCCGGGTATCCCCTACCCTGCCCACGCTGCCACAAGCGCGCGGCAGTACATTTCTATTATGCCAAGTAGAAAAATTATTCTTTTGTCCATAAACATTCTGAAATTCATTGCATTAGTATTATTTTTGTTAATGGTTAGTGTTAATTAACTATTTAAAAGTACCTGAATTGTGATGTTAACTTACCTTTGTTCCCTCATTGATTGTGCGCGTACACAAGATGACAAGTTAACTAAACTGTAAGCTATCTATAATGAAGCATGGGCTAACAATATTGTCAATTTTCCCAATGCCTTGCCGCATGGTGGAAAGAATGGCCAAGAACAACGGTCGTAGCGTTAGCGTTTCCGCGCACAACACACACACACACACACACACACACACACACACACAGCTCAGTAAGTTACACATGCGCGTCATGCGCGTATTATAGCAAATATTTTTTGAATATCCAACATAGCCCTACTCCGATAATTTCGGGAGTAGGGCTTTTTCTTGTTCCCCCACCCCCGCAGTATATCTTCATCTATTTTTCAAGCGGAAAACCTCCATGATGCAAGCTATCCAATTAGAAGCTTGCAAACAATGCGCTTGGCATGATTTTTCAGGCAGCATAAATGGACTTCGTGCTGCTTGGCTAAATCTTAAAAAAAAATCTTAGAAGTCCGACTTAAATAGTTAGGCTTATGCAAAATTTATTCGTTCGTTGGAAAGCAAATTGCTTATTGGCAGTAGCCATGTTGTGCTTGTTTTCCGTGAGTGCTACGGCACAAGCAAGAATCGTCACCGGCGTGGTAAAAGACGCTTCAGGTGAAGCAGTAGTAGGCGCTACGGTAGTAGCCAAAGGGACTACAAATTCGGCCTCCACCGATGTAGATGGCCGCTACAGCATTAGCGTGCCGGAGGGCTCGGAGGCGCTGGTGGTATCGTTCTTAGGAATGAAAACCGCTACGGCGTCCATCGCTGGCAGCGTGGTGGACGTAACGCTGGAAGAAGATGCCCTGCACCTCGAAGAGGTGGTGGCCATTGGCTACGGTACGGTGAAGAAAAGCGACCTCACCGGCGCTGTGTCCAGCGTCAACTCCGACAGGCTCACGGCTATCGGCTCCACCTCTGTGATGAGCGCCCTGCAAGGCGCTACCCCGGGCGTGGACATTTTGGCCAGCTCTGCCCGCCCGGGAGGTGGATTTTCTATCCAAATACGGGGGCAAAACTCCATGAACGCCGGAAGCCCGCTGTATGTGGTGGACGGCATTGTGGTAGATGACATTGATTTTCTTTCGCCGTCCGACATTGAGCAGCTTGACGTGCTAAAGGATGCTTCGTCAACGGCTATTTATGGCTCGCGAGGATCTAATGGTGTGGTAATTATCAAAACCAAGGGCGCTTCGGAGGGCGCTACCAAGCTAACGGTATCTTACGACGGATACTACGGCGTACGCAAGCTGGCGCGCGTTCCTGACTTTATGGATGGCCGAGAGCTGGCCGACTACCGCACTTCTATGTACTACACGTGGAATTCGAGCGCGGGTAAGTATGAGCTGAGCGATGCAAATAAAGCATTAGTCCTGCAAAATTCAAAGATAATTAATACGGCGCTCTATAACCAAGAGTATACCGATTGGCTGGATCTTGCAACCGACGACGGCTCGCAGCAAAGCCACTCCGTTAACATATCCGGGAGCAGCAAGGATGTTGTATACAACATAGGCATGGGCTACCAAAACGAGCAGGGAAACTTTATGCGGGAGGAAATGGAGCGGTATACCATGCGCGCTTCCGTCAGCCATAAAGCCAACAAATACTTTTCGTCGGGGGCAAACCTGAATTTGTCTCACACCTTGGTGAATGGCGGCTCTGTAAACGGCTACCTCAGCCTTTTCCGCATGGCGCCCTTTTTCAAAGCATACGACGAAAACGGCGAGTACATACAGCAGCCGGGTACTGCTGCATCCTTACAGGGAGGCGGAAATTTTACCTCAAGCGGGAACCCCTTGATTGAAATTGAAAGCGGCTCGACCGAGACCAAGCGCTTCAACGTAATGGGCAGCCTGTTCGCCGAGCTTACTCCAGCGGCAGGCTTGTCGATAAAAACCACCTTTTCACCCCGCCTCAACCAGCGGAGGGTTGGGCAGTATCACGGAAAAACAGCAGACCCTGACTACTCCAGCAGCACAGCCCGCACGGAGCATCGCACCCGCCTTGACTGGACGTGGGACAACGTGATAAGCTACGGCCACACCTTTGCCGACGTCCACACGCTGAATGTAACCCTGATCAACTCGGTGTATAAAACGCAGGAGGAGCTGCTGGGAGTGGGCGCAACCAACTTCCCGTATGACGCCGAGTGGTATAACATCTTTAACGGGACGCTGCGGGCAAGCGATAATGCGGCAAGCTATTCGCAGGTTAACATGCTTTCATACGCTGCCCGCGTAAACTATGACTACGCAGGAAAGTACTTGGTTACGGGAACAGTCCGCTACGACGGCAGCTCAAAGCTGGCCAACAAGTGGACTACTTTTCCCTCGGCGGCGGTGGCTTGGCGCATTACAGAGGAAAATTTTATGAAAGAGGCCGAATGGCTGAGCAACCTCAAGCTCCGCGCAAGCTTGGGCTACTCCGGCAACAACAACGGAGTAAACGCCTACGGTACTCAGCAAACACCCAATACGGGAAGTCAGACTTACTACGATTTTGACGGAAACATGGTATCGGGGTATGCTGTCGGCGCACCGGTTAACCCCCTGCTTACGTGGGAAAAAACCCGCGAGCTTGACCTTGGACTTGACGTTGCCTTTTTGGGTGGGCGAATAAGCGGCGTTATCGACTTTTACGATAAGCTGTCGAACGACTTGCTCATGAAGCGTACGTTAGCCGTTGAGTCGGGCGTAGTCTCCATGACCGACAACATCGGCTCGGTGAACAATCGAGGCATAGAAATCGGGCTGAGTACGGTAAACGTGAAAACGAGCGACTGGGAGTGGAGAACTTCCTTTACGTTTGCCCACAACAAAAACGCCATCCGCAGCGTGTACGGAAAAGAGGAGGACGTGCCCGGCGAGGCCTACATCATAGGGCAACCTATCAGCATAATTTACGGCTACGAGACAAACGGCGTGTACAACTATTCCGAATGGGCTGCCGCCACGCCGGAGCAAAGAAGCAGCATGGATATTGCTAACCCGGGCGCTCCCAAGATAGTGGATATAGACAAAAACGGGACAATTGATACCTATGACCGCACTATTCTGGGAAAAAGCAACCCCGACTGGACAGGGAGCATATCTTCTACCTTAAAGTATAAGGGATTTGATTTTTCTTTTAACATTTATGCTCGCCAAGGCGTGATGGTTAGCGACTGGTTTTCCAGCGAATTTGTAGGCGCATCCCTCACCGACAGAGGCCGCCCAAAGGTCAACTTCGACTACTACATACCGGAGGGAGCGCCCCGTATCGACTGGAGCAACTTTAGCGTTGACGCAGACGGGCAGCCTTGGGTAACGTGGACTACCTCAACAGAACATGCGAGCGCCAGCTACCCGATTGGAACTGCCAGCCTCAAGGGAGGGCACTACGAGAGTATTGTGAACAACAACGGTACCGTTAGAACGGTGAGCAACGGAACGCTTCAGGATGCGTCGTTTGTCAAGATACGCAACATCACCTTGGGCTATACCTTTCCGCAAAAATGGATTGGGAAAATCAAATTTTCACAGGCGCGGATTTACCTGAACGTGCTCAACCCGTTTACCTTTACCGATTACGTGGGCTACGACCCAGAGTATGCCATCATTGAGGCTAATAATGGCAATGGACTTTCCAGCATAGTGTATCAATTAGGCGTTAACTTAAAATTTTGAGGAAAAATAAAATGAAAACAATACTAAACATGGCGCTATTGGCGCTGCTGCTCGGCGGCTGTAGCGGATTTCTGGATGAAGACAACAGGGCAGGCATTACCAATGATGAGCTATATGCCTCCCCCGAAGGTTATCAGACCTTACGGGTAAATGCCTATAGCAGCTTGCGGGCTATTTATGAGGAAACTCCCCGCGTGCTGCTTGCCGGTACCGACTTGTACCAGCTGCCACGCAACAATACAGACCCCATATATGATTACAGGAATTTAAGCTCAACTAACCCAGATGTAAGAGCTTTTTATACAGATTGCTATACCGTCTTGCAAGCGCTGAATACGGCTGAGTTCTACTTGAGCATTGCCGAAATTTCCGACAGCGACAAGGGGAGGTATCAGGCGGAGTACGATTTTCTTAAGGGGTTTGTACACTTCCTGCTGATTGAACAGCTTGGAGGCGTGGTAATCAACGACGAGTATACGCAAGACCCGCGCGTAAACCTGCCTCGCGCCACGCTAAGCGCCTCGTATGACTACGTGATTGGAAAGCTGAAAGCGGCCTTGGACGGGCAGCTTCCGCAAGCCACCAACGACGGCGCTATCAACAAAGACATCGTAAACCACTACTTGGCAAAAGTGTACCTGACCCGTGGCTGGGACTTGGGCAACAGTGGCGATTTTGAGCAGGCAAAAGCTTACGCCAACGCGGTAATCACCTCCCGCGGCAACCTGCAGTATAGCATGGAGCAGCTTTGGAGCATTGATAATGAGAATAACAACGAAGTGATTTTTGCCATACAGTATGACGCAAGCTCATTGGGCAACAATACGTCCGGTAACGACCAGGAGGCTTCATTCGGCCCCTACCTGAGCGGCTCAGAGCGCGGACACAAAACTATGAGAACGTCGCTATACCCTTCGTGGTCGCTACACTCATGGTTTGGCAAAAATGACGCCCGCTACGACGCCACCTTTATGCTAACCATGTGGGAATTTTACTACGACTACTATCTGGGTAAAACCGACCCCGAAACGAATGCAATTACCGCAGTATATCCACGCGCATGGGATAGGGCGCAGGAGATGTTTGATGACTACAAGGCGCTGACCGATGGCGAAGAAAATGGCGAGCTTAAGGGTGTAAGAATGATAGAAAGCGACGGTAAAACGCTGCGTCCGGGGGTGCTGACGTTCATACAAAAATGGTGCCCTGAGTTTAAGGACGTCGATAGCGCAAAAATCATCACCGCCAAGGCTGCTAATGAAACAAACTACCTGCGCGTATACCCCTTTATTGAGCACAGCGCCGACCCAAAAGCGAACGAAAAATATTGGCGCAGCGATTATGCCAGCGACTTCTGCCAGCCGGTTATCAAAAAGTTCGATATGAATAAAATAGTGATATGGAATCAACGGCAAAGCTACCGTGATGTGGTGCTGGCCACCTTGTCGGAAACCATGCTGCTGTATGCCGAAGCTTGTATAGGGAAAGAAGAGTATTCGGCGGCGGAAGAGTACATCCAAAAAGTGCTGGATCGTCCGGGAAATGCGAAGGATGCTAGCTTGCCGCCACTCACGGTGAGCCTTCCTACTACCCAGCAAGCCGCGCTGGAGGAATACCTGAAAGAAAGCGGAAAAGAGCTGGCCGGACAGTATTGCGGACGCTGGCCGGAGCTGCGCCGAACAAAAATGCTGGAGTATATGTTCAAAAAGTATAGCTACGATGTTACTTATTACGGCTTAGGCGATAGCCCAATTGGGCAAAAAACCTACCGTCCTATCCCCCAGTATGCGATAGACATTAATGAAGGATTGACGAATGACGACCAAAATCCGGGCTACAGATAGATAGCTGGCTAATTCGGGTGGCTGTCTCAAAAATCATTTTTTTTATTTGAGGCAGCCACTTTTTTTTACCAAAAAATGTTACCTTTGGCCAACATAAAAATATATAACTATGTCTTTTCAGCTAAAAATGAATTTGTCGGCAGGTTGCTGCGCAAACATGGGATTAGCTTATGGCCATTTAAGCAGCTACATCAAAGCTGTCAAGTGTTTCTAAAAACAGTAGCCACTGACCCGAATTATATAGATGTTTTAAGCGTTATATTATCATGAATAAGAAAGAATTATCGAAGCAGGTCGATACCGTTTTCGAGCAAATCCGAAGAGTTGATGAGAAGAGTACTGGAGCGCGCAAAGGAATCATGCCGCAATAGCGGACATCCGATAGCTAACCATTTCGAGGATATCCTCGAAATGGTTCCGTTGGTATCGGGGCTGAAATGCCAGAGAATTTACCAACAACAGAAAGCATCAAAAAAGTAGAGCAAACGCTAAAGCGTGATGAGAAAAAAGCGCTGGATAAGTCTGCAACAAACGTGCAACATAAAAATATATAGCCATGTCTTTTCAGCTAAAAATGAATTTGTCGGCAGGTTGCTGCGCATT
>JAIRXY010000302.1 GCA_031268055.1 Prevotellaceae bacterium
ACTCCCACCATCGGCGTGCCCTTGTCGCTCGCCTCCTTGAGGTAGTCGCCCGCCAAGATGCCCAGCCCACCGGAGTATATCTTGAGCGACGTGTGCAGCCCATACTCCATGCTAAAGTAGGCTATCTTGTAGCGCACGGTATCTGCGCGCTGGGGCGGCCGTTTTTCAATGGGGGCGTTGCCGACGTGATTGTCGAACAGGGGCGACTTTTGCGCCATGTAGCTCCTGAATTTTGCGCAAACCGCGTCAAGCCGCACCAAAAAATCTTTATCTCTTTCCAGCTCCTGATAGCGCGTTAGCGAAATCATTCCCAAAAATGCAATGGGGTTGTATTCGCTCTGCACCCACAGCGGCTTGTCGATGGACTTGAAAAGGTCTACTGCCTCCTGATTCCAGCTCCACCACAGATTTTTTGACAAATCCTCAAGCGGGGCGAGGCTTTGCGGAATGTTTTTATGCACAATTACGCGGCTCCACACCGGCTGGTTGGCCAGCTGAACGGTGTTGATGTAGGGGGTAAGGTCTTCGCGCGTTTGGTTGATAACCTCCTCCATGCGGTTGTCGACCTTGGCAAGGGCTATGCTAAAGGCCTTTTTGTAGTAGGAAATCAGGTTGTCCCAAAGGGCAATGGACGAAACCTGTTTGGCGTTTTCGCGCACAGCCTCAAAGTCGTCGGGCGAGAGGTTGGAGAAGTCGAGCGCCTTTCGTACCATCTCGTCTACCACGGCAGCGTCGTTGTCGTCCCTGCGCTCTATCACCTCAATGCCCGGATGGTTGGATTGGTAGTGCATGTTGACCCAAAGCCCAAATCCGGCGAGCGACGTGGTAATGGTGGGCACCTTGAAAGCCACGCTCTCCATCGGCGTGTAGCCCCACGGCTCGTAGTACGACGGGAACATGGAAACGTCAAGCCCGATGAGCAGGTCGTAGTATTTTTTATTGAACACCCCGTCGGCGCCGTTGAGGTACGAGGGGCAAAAGAACAGCTTGACCTTATCCTCCGGCTGGTTGTTCAGCCCTACGCGGCGCGCCAAGCCCAGCGCGGGGTCGTACTGCGTATCCACCAGCCCGTGGGTGGTGCACTTGTCCTCCAGCGGTTGCGCTGCCGCCTTGTTGGTAAGGTTGTGCAGCAAATCTTTGCGGGGGCCGTGGTGCCCCGCTGGCACAAGAATAAACGCGTAAATAGGACGCTTGAGGTCAGCCGACTTGTTGAGCTTACCCAGCGATTCGATGAAAACGTCTATTCCTTTATTCTTAAATTCGTAGCGACCGCTAATGCCCACCAGCATGGCGTCGCCTGCGGCCTTGCACCCAAGCAGCGCCTCGGCCACCTCGAGGAGCTTAGCCCTGCCTTCACGGCGCACATTTTCAAAATTCTCGTCTGAGGGCACAAAGCTGTTGTCGAAGCCGTTGGGCGTAACCAAGTCAACCTCTTTACCCAAGAACGCCTTGCACTCCTGCGCCGTAATGTCGCTCACCGTCGAGAAGCAGTCGGCATGCTGCGCCGCGCAGTACTCCAGCGATTGCTTTGCCGTTACGTTAAACTCGCGCGCCTTGATGTCGGCGTCGTAGCTCTTGAGGTTGTTGTACAGGGGCTGCCCGTTTCCCGCAATGCAGCGCCCCATGACGGTAGCGTGCGTGGTAAACATGGTGGCAACCTGCGGAACGTGGCTCTTGAGGTAGAGCAGGCCGGAGCCTGTCATCCACTCGTGAAAAATGGCAGCCACCTTGTGGCGCAGCGCGAGGTTAAACCGCAAGTAGCTCTCTATCACCTTGCCGGTGGCGTAGCCAAAGAGGGCAGGCTCGATGTAGTCCCACTGCCCCGATATGGAGTCGAGCTTGTAGGTTTCCCAAAACTCCGAAAAGATTTTGTCCTTTTGGGAAATAAACGAGGTGTAGTCCACCAGAATGGTAATGGGCGACCCTGCAATATCCCAGCGCCCGATGCGGATGCGCAGCCCTTCCTCCTGCACCTTTAGGCGCCACGACTTGAAGAGCTGCAAATCTTCAATAAATTCTGTGTTACCGGCCGATTCGTTCAGCACGTCAGGCCCTATCATAATATGGTTTTTCACTTCGCGCGACATGTTGTGCGCTTTTGTGGAAACCACCGTGTGAATACCGCCAACCTTGTTGCAAACTTCCCAGCTCACCTCAAACAAGTAGTCTGGACTTTGTAGAACTTCTTTTTTCATCTAAAATTTGATTATAAATAAGCTCTCCCTACCCTTCGCCATACTTTTGCAGGCCAAAAAAAGAAAAGAAAGGAGGGATAGTAGAGCCGGTTAAACATATCACATTTACTGTACCGACAGCATATGCAGCCTTAAATGAAAGCTTGCGCCGGAAAATGGCAAAACAAAAATGGCCTCAAAGGTACAGAAAAAAAACGGCTTGTTCTACACACTGTTAATAAAAACATTGGTGCAATCGCTTGCGAAGGCAACATTTATGATTTTTTGAGGAAGGAGCTGCAAAAAGTTTGAGTTTGAGAATTAGGTATTTACCCGCTGTTCGACGAAGTCATTGCTCAATCTATCTTCCGGACAATAACCCCAGCTCCAATTTTTACTTGCCTTATGTGCACATTAAAAATTTTCATGTGTATTTGTATCTCATTTAGAAATAAAATTTTATGATGGCTGCATTAGGCAAAGCAAAAAGCGATACATTTGCATTTATAGATACTTATAATAAAAATGCTCATGCCGATAATATTTTCTATCTGCTCAGATTTATCCCAAATTGGCCACGAAAAAGGAGTAAATAATCATTTAGTGCGATATTTTGAGAGCAATATACATTAGGTAAGATTAAGGCAGAGCGTCGGCGGCCTCACAAAAAAGAAAGCGATGGCAGCTTACCTCAAAACTTTATCAGGCAAGCGCCGGCAGAGTAGCCGCCGCCAAACACCGAGAGGCAAATCAGGTCGTTGGCGCAAAAGCGGTGGTAGTTTTGGGCAAAGATGAGCATGGAGCTTACGGAGCCGGTGTTGCCCAG
>JAIRXY010000232.1 GCA_031268055.1 Prevotellaceae bacterium
TGTTGTGGGCGCACACGTAGGAGCGCCCCTACGGAATTTTTGTCTGCATCAGGATTTACAGCGCAGGCAATGCTGAGTCGGACGCACGCAGCAAGCCCCCAAGCAGCAGGCTTTATAAGCCCGCTGCCCTTCGGGCTTTCATGAAAGCCGTAGCCCGCTGTATGTTTGGTAGCTTGTAGCATATAAATTAGGCATCGTTTTTGAGCAACTTACCGTTATCCATTGTGATGTAGGATTTGGCAAAAATATACATTTTTTTCAGCATACAAGAAAACGTATAGCTAAATTATACAAACACCACAATAAAACACCATCTTCATAGCTGCCTCTAACGTAGCGTGTATGGGGGATGGCGGGAAATTTTGAATCACGATTGTCCGATAAAAAAAGCAGCTGTCTCGAAAGCGCCAGCTCCAGCTTGAATTTCGCCCTTTCAGAGCTTTACGGGTCACCTCTTGCTTCGTCCGCAGGGCTTCGCCCTACGCTAATGATTCCGAGCTTTCAGCCCTGCAAGGTGGGGTGGCATAAATCAACTATCATTTTCCTTGTTTTATGTTTTTACCTACTTCTACACATTTTCATATGATTGATTATCAATCATATGTAATTTCAACAAGGAGACTTGTGGTGGGTATTTTTTTTGACTTAAAGTCGATTTATGCCACTCCATCTGAAAGGGCGTAATCCGGGCGACGAAATTTTTATCGGACAATAGCATCTTCTAATACAAAAATCCAAGCTGCCACAGCGGAATTTTTCGGTCGAAGCCGTATTCGATATTGTCGGCGGCAATGTAGGCGTTGCTTTCGCCGTCAATCTGCTTGCCGGATTTACTTTTCCCTCCGATTTCAAACAAATATTTTTTATCCACCCAAAAATCGCCGCGGCTCGGAAGCTCAACCGTATGCTTATACGCCAGCTGGTTCAGAAAAAACGTTTCGCGCATGTTGCCGATGTCGGTATTTTGTTCTGCCAAAGCGTGGGCGAGGTTGGTATTTTCGAGGTAGATTTTTTCGGGCTTTTGCAGCTTGTTGATGCCGGCAACGTCCTTGTGGATGTTTTTTGTCAGCTTTGTTTCCTGCAAATAGTGCAGGTAGGCAAGCAGCGTAGCGCGGTTGACGCCAATCCTTTCGCCAATTTTGCTTACATTCGGAATGAACGGCACGGAAGAAGCAATGATGGAGAGCAGCTGCTTGATTTTATATACGTAAGCCACATCAACGCCGCGCAGCAAGGGCAGCTCAACCTCCAGAATCATATTGACAACCTCCTCAATTTTGTCGTAGTACAGCGAGGGCATTTCCCTAAAAAACGGGTAGTAGCCCATTTTCAGGTAGCTGCCAAAGAATTGCAGCGGCCTGATTTTGGCTGCAACCGCCTTTGAAATTTCCAGTTGGTTTTTCAGAATATCGCCAAGCGAAACAACCGGAAAATCGGTTTTTTGCGTGATATTCAAGTATTCGCGAAACGAAAGCCCCTGCATCTCATACATCACGGCGCGGCGGCTGAGGTCGGCGCGCGCGTTGAGAATTTCGAGCAGCGACGAGCCGGTAAAAACCACCTGTAGCGTGGCGTGGTCGTCATAGATATTTTTGAGCTCCTGCGCCCAATTCGGGTATTTATGCACTTCGTCGAGAAGCAGGAGCTTGCCGCCGCGCTTGACAAACATTTCTGCCAAATCAACCAGCTTATGCTCGGCAAACCATATATCGTCCAAGCTCACGTAAAGCGAGGCCGTGCCAAGAGTCAGGTTTTGCTTCATGTGCTGCAAAAGCAGGGTGGTTTTTCCCACGCCTCTTGCCCCGCGAATGCCGACAAGCCGGGCGTCCCACGCTACTTCTCCCATTACAGAGCGCACAAAATCAAGCGAAGCTGCCGTAATTTTTTTGAACGATTTTTCGAATAACGTATCCATAACTTTGAATTTTGTTTGTTGTAGTAAGCAAGAAACGATGTAAATTGTTTACTCGGGTAAACAATTTACACCTGTTTTTGTTTACTGGAGTGTGCAAAAATACATTTTTTTTTGATACCGGAGAAATTTTTCGGGCGCTTTTTAAGTTGTTGCGCCAAAAATCCCCGAAGGTAGAGGCGTTGCGCGCAACGCCGCATGCAGGCACGAGCTACAAGCGCGCGCCCGCGGGCGGCGTGAAGTTGTAAAATAATTCGTACTTTTGTACGTTTTTCAGAGCTCAAATTTTCAGCATGATAAATTTTCAGCATATTTTTGATAAGTTCAACGATTTGACCGTAATGGTTATCGGAGACGTAATGGTGGACGCCTACATGTGGGGCAGGGTCGACCGCATTTCGCCGGAGGCGCCCGTTCCTATTCTTGCCAGCGCGCAGCGCGAGCGGCGCTTGGGCGGCGCTGCCAACGTAGCGCTCAACCTGCAGGCGCTGGGCGCAACCCCCCTGCTGTGCTCCGTCATTGGGAACGACAGCGAGGGCGAGGCTTTTACGAAAATGCTTGGCGCCAACGGCCTTATCCGGCAGGGGATGCTGACGGACAGCACGCGCATCACTACCACCAAAACCCGCGTTATTGCGGGCACGCAGCACCTGCTCCGCATTGACGAAGAAACCACCAAGCCGCTGCACGAAAGCTTGGAGAAGGCATTTTGTGCGCGGATAGAGCAGCTCATGGCAAGCGAAAAGATTGACGCCATTATCTTTGAGGATTACGATAAGGGAGCTATTACGCCCAGCGTAATAAGTCAGGTGGTAACCCTTGCCAACGCCCGAAAAATACCTACGCTGGTAGACCCCAAAAAGCGGAATTTTTTGGAGTATAAAAACGTAACGCTGTTCAAGCCCAACTTCAAGGAGCTGTGCGAGGGGCTAAAGGAGGATGTTGACAAGCAAAGCTACGAGGCCATTTTTGAGGTGGCGCGAAAAGTCAACCGGCAGATGAACGTGCGCTACGCCATGATTACGCTCTCCGAGCGCGGCATTCTTGTTTCCGACGGCGAGCAGTACTCCGCTATTCCGGCGGAGCTGCGCAACATTACCGACGTTTCGGGCGCAGGCGACACCGTGATAAGCGTTGCCAGCCTTTGCCTGTCGGCGGG
>JAIRXY010000304.1 GCA_031268055.1 Prevotellaceae bacterium
GCGTCTCTACACGGCGCGTCTCTATCGCTGGAAAAATGTCGCGAGCTGGCGCTGAAAAACAACATGCAGGCAAAAAACGCCGCGCTGTCGGTTGAGGCGGCGGGGCAGCAGCGAAGGGAAGCTTTTACGAAGTATTTCCCTTCGGTGAGCGCTACGGGGATGGGCGTTGCTTTCAGCGAAGCGCTGATGGCAACAGAAGTCGAAACCGGTTATCCTGCGCCCAACGACAAAGTCCAAGTTGATATGATACAAAATGCGCTCGTTGGAGGCTTTATGGCTATGCAGCCGATTTTTGCAGGCGGGCAAATCATCGACGGTAACCGCCTTGCCAAAGCGGGCTTGGAAGCCAGCAAGCTGCAAAGGCAAATGACCGAAAACGAAGTGCTGCTTGCCACAGAGCGCTATTTTTGGCAGCTCGTTTCGATGAAGGAGAAAATCGTAACCATCAAAAACGCCGAAGCGCTGCTTGACCGAGCTTATCGCGACGTCAGCATCGCCGTCGACGCCGGCCTGACCACCCGCAACGACCTGCTGCGCGTAGAGCTCGAGCAAAATCGTCTGGAGAGCGGAAAGCTCAAAGCCGAAAACGGGTTGCAAATTATTAAAATGGCGCTTGCGCAGCATATCGGCTTGGAAACAGATACGTTTGATATTGAAATGCCCGCTGATATTGAAAGCATTGCCTTGCCTGTAGGGGCAGACCTGCGTGCTTGCCCGGTAGAACACCGCCCCGAATACAAGCTGCTGGAAAAATCGGTCGATGTGGCACGCTTACAGCGAGACATGGAAATCGGCAAGTACCTGCCAACCATCGCCATTGGTGCGGGTTACAGCTGGGTAAAGGTAGATTTGGGGCTGCAAACTAAAATGAACAAAAATGTCGGGTTGGCGTTTGCTTCTGTCTCCGTTCCAATTTCGGAATGGTGGGGCGGCTCGCATGCCATCAAAAGAAAAAAGATTGAGCTGATGAAAGCCGAAAACATCAAGCAGGAAAAATCAGATTTGCTATCGCTTCAAATGCGACAAATCAGGAACGAGCTGAACGAAGCTTACCGGCAAACCCTGCTTGCAGGCAAAGCAATTTCGTCTGCCGAGGAGAACCTGAAAATCAGCCATGACAACTTCAACGCCGGCATAACAATACTTTCCGACCTGCTCGACGCGCAAAACCTGCTCCAGCAAAGCCGCGACCAATATACCGAAGCGACAACGGAGTATTTTGTGAAGCTGGCCGAATACCGGCAGGTGACGGGGGAATGATGGGAATAATGAATTTTATCCGTGTTTATTTTTTAATCTACAAATATAAATATTTATTTGTAAATCAAATATTTATTTTCACTAATCAAGTATTTTTTTTGCAATTGCCGCGCAAGCTTCTGCATCTGCCAGAGCGTGGTGATGAGCTCGTAAATCGTAACCGCAGTGCGCCGCCACGGTATGCAACCGGTGGTTGGGCAGCGTTTTCCCAAATTTGCGCCGCGAAGCGCGGCAGGTGCAATGGAACTCGTAATCGGGATAGTCCATCCGGTAAGCGCGGTGTACCGCCCGCAGGCAACCCTCGTCAAAAGGGCTGTTGTGCGCCACCAAAGGCAATCCTGCAATTTTCGGCGCAATTTCTGCCCACACATCGGGAAAAACAGGTGCGCTTTGCGTGTCCTCGGCGGTCAGCCCGTGAACCTGCGTATTCCAGTACGAGTACCACTCCGGCTCGGGACGGATGAGGCGGTAAATTTTTTCCGCAACTTGTCCACCGCGAACAACCACTACGCCTACGCTGCAAACGCTTGACCGGCTATAATTCGCCGTCTCAAAATCTATTGCTGCAAAATCCTTCATCAGCATATCATAATTTTCTGGTAAGGTAAAAGCTTCACGTCCCCTTTATCACCGCCAAGGGGCTCAGCTCAACAAGTATTTTCACCAAATCGCTCTGGAATGCCATTACTTGCGAAATGTCTTTATAGGCCGACGACGCCTCTTCGAGGTCGTTTTTGTGGCGAATGGAGTGAATAATGCCCTGCTCATCCAGCTTGCGCTTTTCTTCCTCCAAATCAAGGTTGCGCGTCGCGGCTCTCCTGCTCATTACGCGCCCTGCGCCGTGCGAGCAGCTCGTGAAGCTATCGGTATTGCCGAGCCCCTCAACAATATACGACTTTGTGCCTTGCGAGCCCGGAATAATTCCTACCTCGCCTGCCTTTGCCGATGTTGCGCCTTTGCGGTGCACGATGACCTTTTTGTCAAAATGTTTTTCCCATGCAGCATAGTTGTGGGCAATATTGATAAGCGGCTCGTACTCAATGCCCGAAAGCGTCGAGGTAGCCACGCTCTGTAGGCGCTCCATCATCAGCTTGCGGCTGGCAAGGGCAAACGCCGTGCAGTACTGCATCTCCTTGTAGTAAACGTGCGCCTCGTCGGAAGCAAAGGGCAGGAACGCCAAGTCGGTTTTCGGGTCAACCGACGAGAAGTACTGCGCGTTAAGCTTTTTGGCCTTGCCGTTGTAGTACTCCGCTACCTGCAACCCAAAGTTACGGCTTCCGGAGTGTATCATCAGCCATAGAAACCCGTCGTGGGAACGCTGCAGCTCGATGAAATGGTTGCCGCCGCCAAGCGTCCCGATTTGCTTCAGCGCTGCGAGGTACTGTCGCTTCACCACCACCATTTCGTCGATGTTGAAACCCTGCGGCATTAGCGATTCGTCCTGCC
>JAIRXY010000004.1 GCA_031268055.1 Prevotellaceae bacterium
GATTACGCCCTTTCAGGGCTATCATGCACGGGCAATTTTTTTTGCCCTTACCCGCCCCATGTCCGATGGGCGTTGCCCATCGCTATTGATAGCCGCCCTTTCTGGGCTGAAAGCCTGAAATCAGCAGCGTAGGGCAACGCCCTATATTTCATAAGATAATCTTTTTACAAATATAGCTGTTTTTTGAAGAACATTGCTCGTTCCGGTAAAAACCGCACGCTTGCCCACAGGCTACGTGCAGCCGGCGGATTACGTCCTTTCTTTTGAGGCGCTATGAAAAATAGGTATAAAGTCCTTTTCATTGTCAGTACATTTTTCGGCATCGAAATGCTTTCAATAGCGTTTTTTTACAATCAATAATCCGTAAGCTGACATGAGCTGCAAGCCCACGCCAGCGGGAAACAAACAGCGATAAATTTGCTTTACCGCTGTTTTGTCGGACACACAATGGATACCCCTAATTTAGTCGGTAAATTCGATAATATATGCCGAAACTGTAACCCTTTTTTTGTTGATAAATCCTACATACGATATGTTATTTACTTCGACAGATTCATTAATAATTGCTCTTGAGCTTCCTACAAGAGCCGCATTTTCAAGCATTTCTTTTCTTGCTTCTGCAATTAATGCATTAAATGCACCACCAATACCAAATACAGAAGTCCCTGAAGCAGTACCTTTCACTTGCGCAACAACCTTAAAGTTACTTTTTGAAAGCACAACTTGCGTTTCGTGGTTGTTCGAGTTTGAAGTTAATGCGCTATGGAAAGCGCAGCTCGAAAAGGCAAAAGGCAGCGCGAACGCTAATACCAGCAGCTTGAATGTTTTGAATGTTTTCATATAAAAATTTCATTAAAAATTTAAAATTTCCTGCTCTGATACGGCTTCGCAGGTCTTGCCCGTTTTTTAGAAAGTTGCTGCTCTTTCCTGCGCCATGATTTGAGTGTTTATGCAGCTTCACTTCGCATTTTTTGGGGAACAGCTGCGATTCTGTTTCATATATGGTGGCGGTTTTCCCGTCGTCGAATTTTTCCCCTCACTGCAAGAAAATTTCGCAGGTATCGAAGTCAATTTCCCAGCGCTTGGCATCGTCTTTTTCCCACTGGTACTTGCGCGCCATGTCGTCCCACCAGCGCTGAAACGTTGTTGCGGTAGCGCCTATGTCCTTAACCAGCTTTTCGTACAGCGCGTCATTCTCGGCGGTTACTATTTTCGAGAGCTCCGATAAGCCGTTGCGCCGCTCAAAGAGCGCAAGAATCTCATCCTTTTCCTCTGCGGTAACTTTTCCTACTAACTTTTTCATGCTATTTTTGGTTTTAATTACTATTGTCCGGTAAAATATTTAAGTCGCGCAAAATAAATAAGCTGTTACACTTTGTTTATTTCACATTCCTAAGCAACTTTTGTAGTCGTTCAACTCCTACGGAGTTGAACGGGTGGCGGCATTGCTACTCCCGTGCTACTCCCGTGCTACCCCGTGCTATCTCCGCGCTATCTTCGTGCTACCCCGTGCTGCGCTGCGCTTGCACGGGGTTATCCATATTGAAGTCCTACGGACTTGCTGCGAAATACTAACACTAACCGCTTGTGAAATTTCCTCGCTGACGCGGGGCATGCCGCGTCTCTACCGTAGCCGTCAGGATAATTCCTAATCCGTAATTCCTAATTCGTAATTCAAAAACGGGTCTAAGCAGCTCAGCTCGCCTATTTCCTTTACGGAGGTATATTCGCCTGTGCTTTGTAAATCACGGAGCAGCTTTGCGGAGGCGTTGCGCTCCAAGTGCGCCACGATGCACTGCTCGCGCGAGGGCGTGTTGACTTCTCCCGTTGTTTTTCGGTTGAGCCAAATACATCTTTTGCACTGGTAGGCGTCGCAGGCGCGGCAAAGCGGGGCGTGCTGCAAGCCGTAGAGCTGCCGGTTTTTTACGTCCAAGCCCGTGGATAAGTCGCCAACCGCGTCGCCTTCGTCCTCCAAGTAAAAGGCAGGGCAAACGTAAAATTTACCGTTGGGGGCTAAGGTAACGCTTTCGTAGCCTGCATTGCAGCTGTTCATAGCCTCCAGCGCCAGGCGGTCGGTCAAAATGTTCAGCTGCGGCTTCGCGCCCTGCGCGTACAGCTTTTTTACCTCCATGCCCAGCGCGGCCAACGCCTCGCTGTAGGCCGTAAAATCTTGCTCGCCAAACGTTTCCACATCTGTAATAACCACGTTGAGGCGCTCCACGCACCTCAGCATACGGACAAGGCCGGAGTAGCAGGCAAAAAATTCTGCCTTGGCGAGGCGCAGCGCCACAATTTTTCCACTTTTTTTGCCCTCCATAGCGGCGGCAAAGGCTTCGGCGTCGCTCCAGCGGTCAAAAGCTACCACGTCTGCGCGTTTTTCGCAGCCATTGCCAGCGGGCGCAACCTTGCAGTGGTCTATGGTTTCGATGGCCTCCCTGTGCCCTGCGGGAATTTCGCAGGCGGGGTAAACCACCTGTAGCATCAGATTTTGCTTCATGGCAAAGAGAATCCCCGCCCGCAGATCTTCCAGCGAAATCAGACGGCGCTCCTGCTTTTCGCTCCGGTAGCAGCAGTAGGAGGTAGCCGTATCATCCAACAAAATAACAAGATATTTCAGCATATTGTCAGCACGTTACGTAAGTGTCTTTCTTTTCAAAGTCGTCCGGCTCGCCCTCCAGCTCCAGCTTGCGGTAGAGCTTGCTCCAGTAGTAGTTGTTAGCCCTCACCCTCGCCTTGTGCATTTTGCAGATGGCCGTTGAGCGCTGGTATATGGTGGAGGTTTCGGCGGCGTCGTAGTTTTCGCCCTGACACCATGCGCAGCCACCGGCAACCTCGCAGTCAATGCACTCCTGCGCGCTCTGCGTGCAGCGGTCGAGGGTCAGGAAGGGGCGGAGCCTGTTTTGGTTGATACCCTCCTGCACGCTGCCAATGGTGAGCGCCTTTTTGCTGCGGAGCGAGTACTGCGCAAAGCGGGTGCAGGGGTAAAAGCATCCGGCGGCATCTACCGCCAGCATCATTCCTGCGCCGCACCAGTTCTGGTTTTGCAGCTTGGGGTCGAGGGGCTTGCCGATAATTTCGGAGAAGAACGAGCAGGCGTAGTCTCGGTAGTATTCTTTGCCGATAATTTCGTCGGCGAGCTGCACCAGCTGCTCCTCCAGCAGCAGGTCGTCGTTTTCGGCCCACACGTCCTCAAACACGCAGTTGATGTTTACCTCCTTTATGCCCAGCGAGTAGAGGTGCAGCACGCTCTCGCAGATGTAGGGAATATCGGGGCTGCTGATGGTCACCTTTGTGCCGCCATTCGGGAACTGCTTGAGCCAGAGCGGAATATTCCGCGCCACGTCGTCGTACGAGCCTCGCCCGTTTTTGTAAACGCGATTCAGGTTGTGCTTGGCCGGCGTGCCGTCTATGGTAATGCCAATGCTCAGGTGGCGGTAGTTCTTTTCGATGTACCGCTGCACCTTTTCCTCGTGGTAGTTAACCCCGTTGGTGGAGAAGCTGAAGCGGTAGGAGCTAAACCAGCGGTGGCCTTTTTCAAAGAGCTGCACCTTGATGTAGTCGCATATCCGGTCTATCAAGTCTACTTCAAGAAATGGCTCGCCCCCAATGAAGTCAAACACCACCGACTGCTCGCCAAACAGCTGCGGGTTATCCAGCAAGTAGTCCACCGCCTGCCGCGCCACCTCAAACGACATTCGCTCGGAGGTGTTCTTGCCCACCAAGTAGCAGTACTTGCACGCCAGCTGGCAGTCTTTGGTGACAATAAAGGTGATGTTCTTTGTGCGCCCCTCCTGCCAAGAGGCAGCGCTATTTTTGATTTGCTCCATAAAATTATTGTTACTTTGTTGCATCACTCCACCACCCAATCGTCTGAGCTGTGATTTATTTGATTTATTTGATTGGTTATGAATTATTTAAACTGTTTATCTACAGTAAGCAAATTTATAAAACCCGTAGGATTTTCATATCAATAGAAAATGTCTTCCCCATTCTACCAAATGTTCGTAAGACATTCATTTTTTGTTGATTATGAAACCTCCAACGAGGTTTAAGCGATTCGAAAAATGCCATTTTCTATTGATATGGATGCCCTGACGGGCAAAAATAATTTTCAAATGGGCAGGGCGAGCCCTGCCCTTACCCGCCACCGCGCGGCATAGCGCGGGTTTGCAAGGCAAAGCCTTGCTTTTAGCACGACGTAGGCAGAGCCTACGCCGAACAGTGCCTGCGCCCAGCGGGGAGGCTGCAAGCCGCACCAACATGGGTTTATTTTTGTATTTTGTATTTTTATTGTACTTTTGTATTTGTAATTATCATATAAAGAATGGTTATGAACACATTTAACGACATCATCAAAATCAATCCCGACAAGCGCTTCGGCAAACCCTGTGTCAGGGACACTCGCATCACTGTTTACGATGTGCTGGGATGGCTGTCGGCAGGCATGACTTACGACGAAATCACTACCAACTTCCCCGAGCTGACGCACCAGGATATTTTTGCCTGCCTTGCCTTTGCCGCCCAACGAGAACACACCCTGCAATTCGCCTGAAATGAAGCTGCTGTTTGACCAGAATATTTCGTTTCGTATCCTGCGGTTGCTGCCCGACAGCTTTGCCGGTTGCCGCCAAGTACGTTCCGTAGGACTGAGCGACCACAGCGACATGGATATATGGAAGTTTGCAAAACAAAACGATTTTACGATTGTAACTTTTGACGCCGACTTTTTTGATATATCCATGCTTAAAGGCTTTCCGCCCAAAATTGTCTGGTTGCGTACCGGAAACCTGACTACTACCGAAATTGCCGAACGTTTCATACTCCATTTTTCAATTATTGATTCCTTTATTAAAGATTCCGACCAAAGCTGTCTGGAAATCTTTTAGTAAACATTGATTCGTTATAGCTCATGCCGTGCAACCGATGATCTTTATGCTTAGGGGCTAATAGTTTGTTGTCGGCTAACTGTGTAATAACAGCACGTAGCAAGTCAACATTCCAGCGGCGTTTTACAATCAACTTATAATCTTTCCTAAACTTTGTAGAGTAGGTTATATCGTACATCGTTTAGCTGCTTAACTGCTCAAATAAATCGTCTACATTTTTGCATTTTATACCTTTTCCTGCGCGTAATTCTTTTATTGCTGCACGGGTTTCGGCATTGGGCGCTTCAATAGCATTGTCATTACTTACTGCTACGTCTTTAACGCCTTTCAAATTGGTTATTATTTTTTCAAACGCCGGTA
>JAIRXY010000061.1 GCA_031268055.1 Prevotellaceae bacterium
TAAGCGATAAGCTCACGATTTTTTTATGTGCCTGCCTCAGTCGTAAATATGCTGAATAGCGCGACGAAAAACAAGGAGTAAGCATTATAAAATCAAAACAGTTTTTAAAATGAAAAAAAATATTTTTTTAGTATTTTGTTTGGCAATTGCAGCCTCGGCAGCCAATGCTTATGATGTTATTGTCAAAAAAGACGGCAACGAAATCGAGGGTTACGTCATTAAGGTGAGTGATACGGGAGTTGAGTACAGAAAAAAGAAAGATTCATCCGACCGTACCTATACGCTATCGAAGTCCGAAATCTTTATGATTAAGTATCATAACGGAGATAAAGAGGTGTTTGGGCAAAAGCAATCGACCGCTTCTCAGAATGGCGGCCAGCAATCCGGTAGCTTGGTACAGAACAACACGAACTTCAAACGTAAGAGTCCAGGGTTAGCTTTTACGCTATCGTTTTTGATACCCGGTTTAGGTCAAATCTACAATGGCGAAGCCACAACGGGTTTTGGGCTTATGGCTGCTGCTCTGATTGGGCCTGTTGCGGGATATGGCATCTTTATGGCTGATCCTGGAAATTCACAAGCGCAAGGCCTTGGCATTGCAATTTGTGCGCTTTATCCTATAGCGTGGATATATTCGTTCATTGATGCACCGAAAACGGCAGCTGAAATTAACCGTCGGAGAGAACGAATCGTATTGAGCTGGAACGTCGGCAGCGGGAGTACGCTTTCGCTTAACCCAAACTTGCTGTATGCTACCTCTACCAGTGGAGCAGCCATACGCCACCAACCGGCGTATGGACTTTCGTTGAAGTTAGATTTTTGAGGTGATGATTATTGCCGCTGATTTACGGCAATTTACAAAGAAAGAAAAAGGCTGTCGATAAATCCGGCAGCCTTTTTTGTGCGCCAATACAGCAAGAATAAAAAAGAAAGTAACTTTCCATGTGGTACGATGTACATGCGTAACATTGCTGTTAACCTAACTTGGGCGCTTGTTGTACCCTTGCAAGCCTATTTTTTATGGGAACAAAGGGGGCGATTGACGCATAGGAATATTAGTGATTTTGATAATTTTACCAAACAATTTTATTTATTCTGTCATTCAGCTGCTTGATTTTTTCAATAAGCTTACTGAAAGGTTTTGATTGCCCGTAAATCATTGTGCCTTGCATTATTTCGTAATCGTCTTTCCAACGTTCAATTACGCTTTCAGGTGGTATTATTTTTATGGTTTGAGGTGCAAGTGTTGAATAATCGAAACCTTTCTATCTGGTATTTGTAAGAAAATCATAGCGATAAAAATAATTTATGAATCCAAATGGGTATCAGCTTCAAGTCCGCTTCAAATTCCTGTTTTGTAACATGTGAAAAATGTGATTTGATAATTTCTTTTTGTCTATCTGTAACTTCTCCTTCGCCTATTTCGCGCAATGCAGAAACTATAAGCATCAAAAATTCAGATTTATAAGCCAATCGATTGACTTCCGAAGTGTGCTTAAACAAAATACTTTTTCCATTTCCAACATTTACTCTCCGCGCCGCACCATCGGTCAAATACACCACATTTGCAGGTACTTGGGTCGAAATATTGAGCAAATTTAAGGCGTGAATGCCTGTTGGAACAATGCGCGCCTTGTCGCGTTTGGCAATGGCTTTGGCGATTTCGTCAAGTGTCGGGTTGCCCGAAATTTTTACGCCATACAGCGCTTTTTCTCTTGGGGGATACCAATAAATACCGTTGGCAAGCCGTACAAGCAAGCCCGAATTTACTAACCTTTGCAAAGATTTTTTTACGGCCTCGGGCGCTCCCAAAGCAGCAAAATTTTTTATGAAAAATATTTTTCCTCGCTTGTGCCTTTTTATTTTCTCCTCTATTTGATTTACAATTGTTTGCATATCATTTTATTACTTTATATTGTCCCCAATTTATTATATTTCGGGGACAATAATTCGGCTGTAAAGATACAACTTTTTTCCAATACCAAATACATTATTTTCTGATTTTCAATAAGGTTTAATTGTTAATCGTGTGAAGTTGGGATAAATTTCATAGATTTACTGCTCAAAAACGGGTAAAGATTTTGGAAGTAAGTAGCGTATGGAGCTGCCTCGAAAGTTCATTGCATGGATTTTGTCCTGTTTAATGGTTTGGCCTGCGCGGGTTGCTATTTTTGCAGGGCAACACCTTGCTATCCGTGACATCCCCCTGTATCATTTGCCTCATAGGTGGAGCTTTGAGGCAAATGATTATTGCCGCTGATTTACGGCAATTTACAAAGGAAGAAAAAGGCTGTCGATAAATCCGGCAGCCTTTTTTGTGCCCGCAAATCAAATCTTTTATGTACCTTTGCCGAGAATTTTGAATAAATTTGTAGTTATGCTTTATGCCTTACACTCTCATGAAAAAAATCAACATCTACCAAGTCACAACGCTCCTGCTGGGGTTGGCGTTCATTATTTTGGCATATACCAAAACATCATCCGAAAAAAAAGCTATGGAAACAAGTAAAAAAGAGGCGGTGATTGAAAATATTCATAGCCGCAAGAGCGTACGCAAGTATGTTGCCGGCCGTCCGGTGAGCAAGGACGACCTGCTTACTCTGGTCAAAGCTGGAATGGCTGCGCCAAGCGCAAAGAACGTGCAGCCGTGGGCATTTGTAGCGCTCTCGGAGCGCAGCACGCTCGACAAGCTGGCCGATGAGCTGGCTTACGCCAAGATGCTTAAGGCTGCTCCGTCGGCCATTGTTGTGTGCGGCCGCTTAGATAGGGACGCAGGCGGAGAACTTTGGCAGCTGGACTGCTCGGCCGCAGCGCAAAACATACTGCTCGCCGCCGAAGCAATGGGGCTGGGCGCTGTGTGGACTGCCGCCTACCCCTACAAGGACAGAGCGGACGCCGTTGTAAGGGCGCTCAACCTGCCGCCGCACATTATCCCGCTGTGCGTTATTCCGGTGGGATACCCCGATGGCGCCGAAACGCCAAAGGATAAATGGAAAGAAGAAAATTTGAAGTGGGAAAAGTGGGGAGAGTGATGGTGAATTAGGAATTAGGAATTAGGAATTAAGAATTAAGAATTAAGAATTAAGAATACAAGATTTTTGTTGACGCTGCATACTATCTATTCGTAATTCCTAATTAAAAACTTTCAACTTTCAACTTTCCACTACGCAAAGCAACGGGCAATTTTCAAATAGTAAACATGTCAGCTGATAACATCAACGAGCAAGAACAAGAAGAGCAGGAGGAGGCCGTGCAAAGCACCGGCAGCAAGGATCATGAGCGTTTTGCCAAGCTCACCGGCATAGACGAAAGCAAAAAGTTTCGCCTCACCGGTATGTATAAGGATTGGTTTTTGGACTACGCCTCGTACGTGATTCTGGAGCGCGCCGTGCCGCACCTCAACGACGGGCTAAAGCCGGTGCAGCGGCGCATTCTGCACGCCATGAAGCGAATTGACGACGGTCGCTTCAACAAGGTTGCCAACATTATTGGCCACACCATGCAGTACCACCCCCACGGCGACGCCTCCATTGGCGACGCGCTGGTGCAGCTGGGGCAAAAGGATTTGCTCGTTGAAACGCAGGGTAACTGGGGCAACATCTTCACCGGCGATAGCGCCGCCGCGCCGCGCTACATTGAGGCAAGGCTCTCGCGCTTTGCGCTCGACATTGCTTTCAACGGCAAAACAACCGAGTGGATGGCCTCCTACGACGGGCGCAATCAGGAGCCTGTTACGCTGCCCGTAAAATTCCCGCTTTTGCTGGCGCAAGGCGTGGAGGGAATAGCGGTGGGGCTGGCTTCAAAGATTCTTCCGCATAACTTCAACGAGCTGATAGAGGCGGCTATTGCCCACCTCAACGGAAAAAGCTTTGAAATTTTCCCCGACTTCCCCACGGGAGGGCTGGCCGATGCTTCGCGCTACAACGACGGCCTGCGCGGTGGCGCTGTCAAGGTGCGCGCGCGCATTGCCAAGCGCGATAGCAAAACGCTCGCCATTGTTGATATCCCTTTCGGAAAAACAAGCACTACCCTCATCGAGAGCATACTCAAGGCCAACGAGCGGGGCAAAATTAAGGTGCGCAAGGTGGACGACAACACCGCCGCCGACGTTGAAATTTTGGTGCACCTGCACAACGATGTTTCGGCCGACAAAACCATTGACGCGCTTTACGCCTTTACCGATTGCGAAATCTCCATATCCCCCAACGCCTGCGTTATTGTCGACGACAAGCCGGTGTTTGTTGGCGTAAGCGAAATCTTGCGGCACAACGTGGAGCACACCAAGCGCCTGCTACAGCAAGAGCTGCAAATACGCATGGACGAGCTGGAGGAGGATTGGCACTACTCATCGCTCGAAAAAATATTTTTTGAGCAGCGCATATACAAAGAGCTGGAAAAAGACAGCGCAACGTGGGAGGCGCAGCTAAAGGCTATTGAGGCGTCGCTGAACAGGTTTAGAAAGCTGCTCAAGCGCGATATTTCGCCGGACGACGTTATCAGGCTGTGCGAAAAACCGGTGCGCAAAATTTCCAAGTTCGACATCAAAGCTGCCGACGAGCACATCAAAGCGGTGGACGCGGAAATGGCAGAGGTGAAAAATCACCTCGCCAACTTGGTGAGCTACACCATTGCCTACTTTAAGCAAATACAAAAAAAGTACGGCAAGGGGCGCGACCGGAAAACGCAGCTCGGCAGCTTCGAGGCAATAGAGGCCACGCAGGTGGCGGTTGCCAACGCCAAGCTTTACGTCAACAAAAATGAGGGCTTTGTCGGCATGGACCTGAGGCGCGACGACTTGGCAGAGTTCGTGAGCGAATGCTCGGATATCGACGATGTGATTGTCTTCCTGAAAAACGGCAAGTACGTGGTGTCGAAAGTTTCCGACAAGTCGTTCTTTGGCAAGGATATTCTGCACGTAGGCGTTTTCAAGAAAAACGATATGCGCACCGTGTACAACGTGGCCTACCGCGATGGTCGCGCAGGCTCTATCATGTACAAGCGTTTTTCGGTAACCGGCGTTATTCGCGACAAGGAGTACGATATGACCAAGGGCGAAGAAGGCTCGGAGGTGCTCTGGTTTTCGGCCAACCGCAACGGCGAGGCCGAAAAGCTGCGCATATACCTCAAGCCTCGACCGCGCCTGCGCAACCTTGTCCTCGACCTCGACTTTAGCCAGATAGACGTTAAGGGGCGGCAGTCGCAGGGTAACATTTTTACCCGCTTCGCCATCCACAAAATTCAGCTCAAGGAGAAGGGCGTATCAACGCTGGGCGGGCAAAAAACGTGGTTTGACCCGGCCAACAAGCGCCTGAACACCGAGGAGCGCGGCATCTGGCTGGGAGAATTTTTTGAAGGCGATAAGCTCCTCGCCATAACCAAGTCGGGGATGTTTTACACCACCAACTTCGACCTTGTAAACCACTACGACGAGGATTTGGGCTACATCAAAAAGTTTGACCCTCACCAAATATTTAGCGCGGTATACTTTGACGCCGACCAAAAAATGTACTACATAAAGCGCTTTACGCTGGAAACGTCCATAAACCCGCAAAGCTTTATAGACGAGGACAACAAAGATTCGTTTCTGGTGGCGCTGAGCATTGATGAATTTCCGCAGGTAGAGGTTGCCTTTGGCGGAAAGCACGCCAAGCGCGCGCCGGAGTACATCGACGTAGAAAGCTTTATTGCGGTAAAAAGCTTCCGCGCCAAAGGGAAGCGCCTCACCACCTTTGAGGTGAAAAAAATACAGTTTGTAGAGCCGCTCGCAAGGTCGGTTGCGCCGGAGCCGGAAGACAGCAGCAGCAGCAGCGAGGAGAGCAGCGATTTTGACGAGGATATTTCTACGGACAACGTTAGCGGAAGCAAGGCCGTACAGGGTGACTTATTTTAGACCAAAAGCATTATGATACTCATTACCTCCGACTTTAAGCTCGCCGACGCCATTCACAGCAATTACCTGCTCATACCGGTGATTACGAGGTTTGGCATCAGGCTCGGCTTTGGCGACAAAACGGTGAAAGCGGTGTGCCAAGAGCACGGCGTGGATGTTGAATTTTTCACCACCATTCTCAACGTGTTTAGCCACGAGAATTACTTTCCGCAGGAGCGCCTGCTCCGCTTTGACGTAGCCCAGCTGGTGAGCTACCTCAAAAAAACGCACGGCTACTACCGCACCGTTCTCATACCCATGCTGGATAAGAACATGGAGGCATTTGTAGAAAGCGCCTCCAAGCAAAACGAGCCGGAGATGCTGCTCGTCAAAAACTTTTTTGCGCAGTACAAGGACGAGCTGATGGCGCACCTGAAGCGGGAGGAGACCATAACATTTCCCTATATTACGGAGCTGGTGAAAAAGGAAACCACAGAGCAGCTGCACAAAAAATACTCCATGAAGATATTTGAATCGGAGCACGACAACGTAGACGAAAAACTTTACGATTTGAAGAATATTCTGATAAAATACCTACAGGGAGATTACGATGAGGGAGTTCGCAATTCGTTAATTTTTAATATATTCAGGCTCGAAAAAGATTTAAAAGACCACACCCGCATTGAGGATAAGATTTTGACGCCTATAGTAAAACAAATGGAGCAAGCGCTCTTTGGAAGCAATGCTTAGCAAGCAAAACATAGCCATTATTTCAAGCGATTTCCTGTCGGGATATGGGTTAAAATCGCTGCTTTGCGAGTACTTCAACCCCGCGGAGGTTGATGTATTTGCGGCGTTTAGCGCCTACTACGCCGACAAGAGCATGTACCACCTGCTCATCCTTCCGGCGGTAGACTACCTGATGTACGCCGGCCATCTCTCGGTAAAAAACAAAATAGTAACCATAGCCGCCACGCTGCAACCCAGCCAGCAAGGGCAGGTGCAGCACTTCTACACGCAGTGCAGCGAGCAGGAAGCGGTAGAGCAGCTGCAAAATATTCTGATGAGCTTTGGCGCGCCGCAGGGCGCTGAGGCCAAGAATGAGCTGAGCGAGCGCGAGCGCGAAGTGCTGGCCAAAGTTGCGCAGGGCGCCATCAACAAGGAAATTGCCGACAGCCTCAACATTAGCCTCAACACAGTCATCACTCATCGTAAAAACATTACAGCCAAGCTTGGCATCAAAACCATCTCAGGATTAACCGTTTACGCCATTCTCAACGGTATTATCTCCAACAGCGACCTCCCCAAGTTGTAGCAAAAAATACCAACAAATGGGGATTGCATAACCATATTTTTGTGGACGTATCTTTGCACCGTAAAAAGTTGGTTTTTCGCCATTCCGACGGTTTGGTTACTGCAAAAAAAAATCTCCTGACTTCGTCAATGCGACACCCAGAAATCATCATCAAATAATTTTGCGATAAGCTTATGCCGTGTTGAGACAAGCATGGTCTTTGTGTACGTGTTGCCACTGTGCGGCATCTTTACTTTGAGGGTGGTAATTGTTCGAGCAA
>JAIRXY010000129.1 GCA_031268055.1 Prevotellaceae bacterium
ATCATTACAAAAAGAGATGAAAAAAATCTTACTCCTCTCATTAGTGGCGTTCACCGCTGCTTGCTGTGGCCCTAAAAAAGACCTTACAGACGTTGACAGCCTGATTACCAATCCGGCGCAGTACTTAGGCAAAGAAATAACTTTTGTAGGTAAGGCTCTTGTAACCAACCTTGAGGCTGGTCGCGTTGCTGTTTACGGCAGCGATTCTACCAAATACATCATTGTACAGGCCGTAGATACCGCTAAAGTATGCCCGTCAATATGTGGCAAAGCGATTGAAGTCACAGGTAACGTGACGGAAGTCGTACCGGGCGTATTTATTGTTGACAGCGTTTGCCACACGGCATTTGTTGTCGAAAACTACTACGTTGCAGCCAAGTCCATCAAGCCGGCGCAGTGCTGCAAAAAGGATGGAAAAGGCTGCTGCAAGAAAGAAGGAAAAGAATGCTGCAAAAAAGGTGATGAAAAGAAATGCTGCAAGAAAGATGCCGAAGGCGCTCCTGCTGCAGCATGTACAGATTCCACGCAAAACAAATAGGCATACATATCTTTCGCATTACTTTTGTGCCATGAAAAAAGAAAGCGTAACATTTTTTTGTTACGCTTTCTTTTTGCGCGCCGTGCTTATTATCAATAACAGCGATGATGGTGGTAGGTATGACAAGGCGGGTATATATCGAATACAAAAATAGGGGTGAGATAGAACAATTTTTCGATTATTTCAAAAACAGGTAGTGTCCACTATCTACTGATATGAAAATTTAGATGGTTGATAATCAGGGCAATATTTAAATTCGCGATATGGATATATAGTTCTGATTTTCAACCGTTTAAAAACTATATCAATACAACACGGACACCATTCAAAATTCCAAAATTCTGCAAATTCTGTAAGTCACGTAAAGTTATGTAAATCATACTTTTATCAGCATCTCATTCCTATTTTATCTCGACCGTCAGCAGTGGCGTACCCTCGATTTTTGCAACAAGCGTATCGCCTATCCTTACGCTCCCAGCGCCCAGCGGCGTGCCCGTAAAAATGAGGTCGCCCATTCTGAGCGTAACGTAGCCCGATAGGTACGATACAATGCGGTTGAAGCCACAAATCATCTCGCTGCTGCTGGCCTGCTGTACCGTTTGGCCGTTCTGCTCCAGCGAAAACCTCACGTCCGCCGCATCCCGCAAGGCCGATAGCTCTATGAACTCTGCGCTAACCGGCGCAGAGTAGTCAAAGGATTTGCATACCTCCCACGGTAGCCCCTTTGCCATACACTCCTGCTGCACATCGTGCGCCGTAAAGTCAACGCCAACGCCAACTTCGGAGTAGTACCGGTGCGCAAAGCGCTCGCTTATGCCGCGGCCAAGCCGACAGATGCGCAGCACCAGCGACACCCCACGCTGCAAATCTTGCGTGAATCGGGGGTAGTACAGCGGCTGGTTGTTGCGCAGCAGCGCAGTATCCGGCTTCATAAAAAAAACGGGACTATCCGCACATTCGTTCGATACATTCTCGCTATGACCGAGGTAGTTGTGATGTATACAAATAATCTTCATGGAGAGATTTCAGATTTTATTGGGCATCAAAACCCGTAATAATTCGTATTTTATAATTCAAGTTTCAAAAAATAGCTATATTTGCCGAAACAAAATTAAACATTTTCGCCATGATAATTGATTACCTAAGCAACGCGGAAAAATATTTTTCGCTAAACCAGCGCTTTGAGAAAGCGTTTGGCTTTCTCCTCAACAACGATTTGAGCAAGCTGGAGGAGCGCAAGTACGAAATTGACGACGCTAACGTCTACGCTACCTTTATGGTGCGCCAGGGTATTGCGCCGGAGGCCGCCAAGCACGAGGCACACGACCGCTACATCGACATACAGGTCTGCGTTAGCGGCAAGGAAACCTTTGGCTGGAGCCACCGCTCCGATTGCGAAAACGTCAGGGAGGCCTACAACCCCGAAAAAGACATCATCTTCTACGCCGACAAGCCCGATACCTACGTAGGAATAAAACCGGGGCAATTTGCCATCTTCTTCCCCGACGATGTACACGCTCCGCTAATCGGCAACGGAGAAATAAAAAAAGTGGTGGTGAAAGTGGGGGTGATGTAAATTCAAAATTTTGAATTTTGAATTTTGAATTGTAGGGGCGCACTTACGTGTGTGTGCCCTAATGCTCCAAAAATGCGCCATCATTTGTCTGAACTGTGATTTTTTTGATCTGAATGATTTTTCTTGATTGCGATAAAATCAAGTCCATGCCAGCGGAAAAAAATGCAACATTTTCGTAGAGACGTGGAAGTGCCGCATCTCTACAACTATCGGCGCGTGGAAGTTTTCCCAAAAAGCGTATCGCACCCCTGTAAACAGTAAACCCCAACCCCTATCAAAGGTTTGAAGCCTCATCGGGGTTGGGTTTTTCATGGCGTAAAGTCCGCCGCTGAAAATTACAGGTCGCTAAATTTTGCTGATTTCTGCGTAGGCGTCGGCATCCAGCAGGTCGCCCAAGTCTGCGGCGTTGCCTACCGCCACCTTAATCATCCAGCCTTTGCCGTAGGGGTCTTTGTTTACCAACTCAGGCTCGTCGTTCAGGCTGCTGTTGAAGTCCATAACCTGACCGCTAATGGGCATAAACAAATCCGAAACGGTTTTTACGGCCTCCACCGCGCCAAAGGTTTCGCCCTTTGCAAGCGTTTCGCCTACCGAGGTCACATCAATAAATACAATGTCGCCAAGCTGACTCTGCGCATAATCGGTAATGCCAACATACGCTGTGCCGTCGGCCTCAACGCGCACCCACTCGTGCTCGCTGCTGTACTTTAAATTTTTTGGAATGTCCATAACTTAACAATTTAGTGATTTAACAATTTCTTAATTCTATTCAAAATGCAAAAAAAACTACTGAGGTACTTCTTTCATTGAAAGCTGTATGCGCTTACGGGCAATATCCACGTCAACTACGCGTACCTGCACGTGCTGGTGCAGCTTTACAATATCGTTTGGGTTGCTCACAAATACATCGGCCAGCTGCGATATGTGCACAAGCCCGTCTTGCTTTATCCCCACGTCAACAAACGCCCCAAAGCCGGTAATATTCGTTACTATTCCGGGCAAAACCATGCCCAGCTGCAAATCCTCCATGCTATGCACATGCTGCGCAAACTCAAAAACTTTGGCAAACTTGCGCGGGTCAAGCCCCGGCTTGGCAAGCTCCTTCACAATATCCAAAAGCGTAGGCAACCCCACCTTCTCAGAGACGTACTTTTGTGGCGTGAGCTGCTTCCTCAGCTGCTCATCCCGTAGCAAATCGCTCACCGAGCAGCCCAAATCTTTTGCCATCTGCTCCACCACGTGGTAGTTTTCGGGATGCACGGCGCTGTTGTCGAGCGGATTCTGTGCGTTGCTGATGCGCAAAAAGCCGGCGCACTGCTCGAATGCCTTTGCCCCCAGCCGCGGCACTTCGCGAAGCTGCTTGCGCGAAACAAACTGTCCATTCTCCTTGCGCCAGCTCACCACGCGCTCCGCAAGCTGCGGCCCCAAGCCCGATACGTACGCCAGCAAATGCTTGCTTGCCGTGTTGAGGTTTACGCCTACCATATTCACGCAGCTCTCCACCGTTTGGTCGAGGCTACGCTTGATCAGATGCTGGTTTACGTCGTACTGATACTGACCTACCCCAATACTTTTGGGGTCAATTTTCACCAGCTCGGCCAGCGGGTCCATCAGGCGGCGGCCTATGGAAACTGCGCCGCGCACCGTTACGTCGTATTCCGGCAGCTCCTCGCGGGCTACCGGCGAGGCGGAGTAGATAGAGGCGCCGTCCTCGCTCACAACAAACACCTGCACCTTGCGGTTGAGGTGCAGATTTTTTACTAGATTTTCCGTTTCCCGTCCGGCGGTGCCGTTGCCAATAGCAATAGCGTCTATCTGGTAAGCCTCTACCATTGCTTCGAGCTTTTTTGCCGCCGCAATTCTTTCGTTCTGCGACGACGCGTGGGGGTAGATGGTGTTGTTGTGCCGCAGGTTGCCCTGAGCGTCAAGGCACACCACCTTGCAGCCCGTGCGAAATCCGGGGTCAATGGCCAGCACGTTTTTCTGCCCCAAGGGGGGCGAAAGCAGCAGCTGGCGCAGGTTAGCCGCAAATACGCGAATAGCCTCGTCGTCGGCCTTGGCCTTGCTCAAGGCGGCAACCTCCGTTTCTATCGAAGGCGATAGCAGCCGCTTGTAGCTGTCAACAATGGCAGCCTTTACGTGCACGGCCGATTCGCTATCGTTTTTTATAAATAATTTTCCTAAGATACCGAGGGCTTTTTCCTGCTGCGGCGCAATGCTCACGCGCAAGATACCCTCGGCCTCGCCGCGGCGCAAGGCCAGCAGCCGGTGCGAAGGGCAATTGTGCAGCAGCCCGCTAAAGGTGAAGTAGTCGCGGTACTTCGCCCCCTCTGCCTCCTTGTCCTTACCCTTGACAACGGTGGCCGAAATGCTTGCTTCTTTCTCAAACAGGCTGCGTATTTGGCGGCGCGCCACCTCATTTTCGCTCGCCCACTCGGCAATGATGTCGCGCGCGCCTTCCAGCGCCTCGTCTACGCTTGCCACCGCGCCGGTAACGTACTTTTGCGCAAGCTTGGTCGCCTCAACGTATGTTTGCCGCGCAAGCTCTCCGGCCAAAGGCTCAAGCCCCTTTTCGCGGGCAACGGTGGCGCGCGTTCTGCGCTTTGGTCTGTAGGGAAGGTAAATATCTTCGAGCGTTGCAAGCACGTAACATTCGGCAATGCGCGCTCGGAGCTCCTCGGTCAGCGCTCCCTGCTCCTCGATGGATTTCAGAATCGCTTCCTTGCGCTTTTCAACCTCCTGTAGCCGCGCCGCCTCGTTGAAGATGTCTGCTACCTGCACCTCGTCCAAGCTGCCGGTAGCTTCTTTACGGTAGCGGCTGATGAACGGAATGGTTGCGCCCTCGCCCATAAGCTTGAGCGTTGCGGCAACCTGTCCGGAGGATATGCCAAGGGCTTGCGATATGAAATGTGAAAAATCCAACCTAAAATATTGCTATGTTTTGAGCGTACAAAATTACATGAAAAACATCGGTTTTCCAAGCGCATGGTAAAAATCAGGGCGACCCTGTCGCGCCCTACGCCATACTCAAGCCGAAACGCCTCCCTTGTAGAAGTGCGATATTTCATTTCAATGCGAGAGAATTTGAGCATTTTTAATCACTACTGACCGATTAAAACTCGGTTGTAATTCTATCTTATTGATATTTAATTAATTATGCTTAAAAATGGCTATTTAGAAAAACTACCCC
>JAIRXY010000131.1 GCA_031268055.1 Prevotellaceae bacterium
TGAATATAAGGGAATATTTCCGGGCAGCGAATATTTAGGCTGGTATGCCGCCGCTGGGCTCAAGCTTGGATATGCCGTCATGGGAAATAGCAACGCGAGCATAAGGCTTATAACCGAAGCTCGTTTGTACCCCGAAAATATTCTCATAAATAAAGATCGCCCCATAGAAGATTTAGGGTGGGGAGTTACCGTAAATGAGAATGTTGACGCCGACTTGAGGTTGGGCTTTAGCAGCGCTGCCTACCTTGAGGCTGGGTTTACGCAGCAGCTAACGCAAAAGTATACCCTGTATGCAGGTTTTTTTGGAGAATATAGCCTGTATAGCATTGTTGGCAGCACAGCTTCTGTTATGATGGAATATGAGCCTGTATCGGGGCAGGACCGTTACTACAATTTTCGCTACAATCCTGCGGCAAACGTATCAACCATTGGCGTCAAATCTAACTACTTGCTTTCATTTGGAGTTACAGTACGAATAGGTCTGACGTTCAATAAGAGAGTCACCCAACGAAACGAACGCTTATTTAACGTGCGCTACTTTCAGTACTAATTTAGAATATTGGTAATTTGTTGTAATTTTTATAGATTATGTTGATGAAAAAATTTCTTTTCGCCAAGCAAATTGTTTTGCAATTGGTTTTACTTTCGAGTAGCATTTGCCTTACTGCGCAGCCGTCAGAATCAGAGCA
The DNA here is from genome assembly GCA_031268055.1 of Prevotellaceae bacterium. Classification (GTDB taxonomy): domain Bacteria; phylum Bacteroidota; class Bacteroidia; order Bacteroidales; family UBA932; genus JAITMY01. The sequence goes on from JAIRXY010000131.1 coordinate 690, forward strand.
TCCTACAGGCGCTGCTTTCAAGAAAGCAGTAGGCTTTCACCAACGCGGGCTCTACAAAGAGGCGTTGGACGCGTACCATGAATCGCTAAAAGAGCATAATAATAGCCGAGGCGGATTAGCAGTCCTCATTGCGAAGCAGATTGCGTCTTGCGAATATGCCATTAAGCGAACATCAGATCAGGAACCGGTAACTGTAACCAAATTAGGTTCAGATATCAATGGCCCCTCTTTCTCAAACATCAACGCTTTCCCCACCAATACTGAGCAAACGCTCTACTTTACCTCGCCGCGCTCCGAAGGCAGCAGCACAAAGGGAACAGCAAACCAAATGGACCGCCTCTGCATAGGCAGGCGCAAAGACCGCAGCGGGCCGTGGGATGTTCGGATTGTAGTTGGCGATAAGCGCTACCATGAAAGCGTTTTGGGAACATCATCCGACGGAAAAGATGTGTTCATCTACCGAGGTAACAGAAATATCTTTCTGCTAGACATCTCCACAGACCTTAACATGCAGACGGCGCTGGACGGAAAATTGAACTACATCCCCATATCCAAGCGATACAACTTGAACTTGGAGAAAGATCACCCCATCTCCTCGCTGGCAATCACCAGAGATAAAAAAACTATCTACTTGAGCATGAACGATTATGGAGAAAAAGGAGGATATGGAGGATACGATCTCTGGCAAGCTAGCTACGATGCGACAAAGGGAACGTGGGGCGCGCTGACCAACTTAGGCCCCACGATCAACACCGAGCTTGACGAAATTTCTATTTCGACGCTCCCCGACGGCGCTACCATCTTTTTTTCTTCCAATGGACATAGGGGTATGGGCAAGTTTGATATCTACCGATCAGAATACGTAGATTCGCTTGCAAATTGGGGTAAGCCTATACATTTGGGTTCGCCCATCAACACGGCAAACGACGATATTTACTACAACCCTGTTCCGGGGAATCCAAAGCATGCCTACTATTCCTCCGAAAGGGGAACCGAACCGGGCGTATACGACACCTACTTCATCAACTACTACGGCCAAATATTGCCGGAGGAAGAGAAGGATAAGCTGCGCCAAGAGTACCTAAAAGCTATAGAGGAGGCCAAAAAGAACACCGCCGCTAAGGATCGCCTTAAACCCAGCGAAACGAAGCTGCTGGCCAAGAAAGGATACGCCAGCTTTCCTCAGGATAGCGTAAAGGTGGGAATGAAAGTTTACCTCCAAAATATTTTGTTTGCTAACGCCAAGGCTACGCTGCTGCCTAAATCCTACAGGCATTTGGAGCAGCTCTACCGCCTGATGCTCTACCATTCGACGCTGAAAATCGAAATCTCCGGGCATACCGACAATACAGGTAACAAGGCATCCAACCAGCGGCTTTCGCTGGAGCGCGCACAAAGCGTAGTAGATTACCTCATAGGTAGAGGAATTGAGGCAAACAGGCTCACGGCCAAAGGCTATAGCGATACGCAGCCCATTGCCCCCAATAAAACCGTCGAAGGAAAAGCGCTCAACCGTAGGGTAGAGTTTAAGGTACTTGCAGTAGGAATAATGATGGATGATGAGAGTGGAGGAAGTTAGCTGAAACCCATATAGAGAAAATCTGAAAAATAAAGTCCTGAAAGGACAGGGAAAAGAATAAAGACCCGGCAATGCTTGGCAAAAGTGAAACTAATTTTAAGCAATAACTCAAGTTTTTCCCTCCCTTTCAGGACTTATTTTATTGCGCTATGCTTCCAACCGTGAAATGCAGCGCCCCATGCGGTAGGGTGGCCAATTAAATTCTTTTTGCTACCTTTGCCGCCGCTGCTGATGCTCCGTACAGACGTTCGTAAAAAAAATACGGCGCAGGGGCAAAAACTCAGGGGAGACTCCCCTACCCTGCCTTTTGGGGCAGGTAGAGAGGGTAACAAATACAAATACAGAAAAGGTAAACAAATGACATACGGCTTGTTAAAAGGCAAAAAAGGCCTCATTTTTGGAGCGCTCAACGAAAAATCTATTGCATGGAAGGTGGCCGAGCGCGCCTGCGAAGAAGGAGCACAGATTGTGCTCACCAATACGCCTGTCTCCATGCGGTTTGGTACCATCAACGAGCTGGCAAAAAAGCTCAACACCGTTGTTATCCCTGCCGATGCAACCAAGGTGGAGGATTTGGAAAATCTCGTGCAAAAAAGCATGGAACACCTCGGAGGCCAGCTCGACTTTGTGCTGCACTCCATTGGCATGTCGCCCAACGTGCGCAAGGGAAGAACATACGACGACCTCGACTACGCCTACCTCCAGCAAACGCTGGATATTTCTGCCATTTCGTTTCACAAGGTGCTGCAGGTGTGCCGCAAGGCCGACGCCATTAGCGATTGGGGGTCGGTGGTAGCGCTGTCGTACATTGCTGCGCAGCGCACGCTGTATGGCTACAACGATATGGCCGACGCTAAGGCTATGCTCGAATCCATAGCCCGCAGCTTTGGCTACATCTACGGGCGCGAAAAGAAAATCCGCATCAACACCATCTCGCAGTCGCCCACGCTAACCACAGCCGGCAGCGGCATTATGGGCTTCGATAACCTCGTGGACTTTGCCGACCGCATGTCGCCGCTCGGCAACGCCGACAGCACAGATTGCGCTAACTACGTCATCACGCTCTTCTCCGACCTCACCCGCAAGGTAACCATGCAAAACCTCTTTCACGACGGCGGATACGCAAGCATGGGTATGAGCTTCCGCGCAATGAAGGTGTACAACGAGGGGCTGGAGTACAGGGATGTCAAGGAGGATAAGACGAAGAAATTTTGAATTTTGAATTTTGAATGTGCAGCATCTACCATTGATAGCACGCAGATGAAGCGGATTGAGCGGATGAAGACAGATTTTTTTCAACGCTACATTTTCATTCCCCCCATCATGCCCATCATCTTTTTTGCTCCGCCGCTGCCCATTGACTTCATTATCTTGCGGGTGTCGTCAAACTGCTTTATCAGGCGATTCACCTCCTCTATGCTGCGTCCGCATCCTGCGGCAATGCGCTTGCGCCGTCCACCGTTTATCACATCGGGTGATTCGCGCTCCTGCGGCGTCATGGACGAAATAATAGCTTCGATTTTTTTAAACGCGTCATCATCAATATCAATGTTCTTCAAGGCCTTGCCAATGCCCGGAATCATGCTGAACAAGTCTTTCACGTTGCCCATTTTTTTGATTTGCTGAATCTGGGCAATAAAATCGTTGAAGTTAAACTGGTTCTTGGCTATGCGCTTTTGAACACGGCGCGCTTCATCTTCGTCGTACTGCTCCTGAGCGCGCTCTACCAGCGATACGATGTCGCCCATGCCAAGTATTCTATCGGCCATGCGGTCGGGGTAGAATACCTGTAGCGCGTCCATTTTTTCGCCCATGCTCACAAACTTAATCGGCTTGTCTACTACCGCACGAATGGAGAGCGCCGCGCCGCCGCGCGTATCGCCGTCGAGCTTGGTAAGCACCACGCCGTCAAAGTTGAGGCGGTCGTTAAACTCCTTGGCGGTGTTCACCGCGTCCTGCCCCGTCATGGAGTCCACCACAAACAAGGTTTCGGACGGCGACACGGCTTTCTTTACCGCCGCTATTTCGCGCATCATCTCCTCGTCAATGGCCAAGCGCCCCGCCGTATCGATGATGACCACGCTGTGGCCATTCTTTTTGGCGTAATCGATAGCGTTTTTGGCTATCTGCACAGCATTCTTGCTGCCATCCTCGGTGTATACCTGCGCCTCCACCTGCTGCCCCAGCACTTTGAGCTGGTCGATGGCGGCAGGACGGTAAACATCGCAGGCAGCGAGCAAGGGCGAGAGACCCTTTTTACGAACAAGCGCGGCAAATTTTCCCGAAAACGTCGTCTTACCGGAGCCCTGCAAGCCGGCAATCAGCACCACCGCCGGATTACCTTTTAGGCGAACTTCTTCGGCCTCTTTTCCCATGAGCGCAACCAGCTCGTCGTGCACAATTTTGGTAAGCAGCTGGCCGGGCTTTATGGCTGTCAGCACGCTTTGGCCAAGCGCTTTTTGCTTAACCTCGTCGGTAAACGTTTTGGCTACCTTATAGCTGACGTCGGCGTCGAGCAGCGCCTTTCTAATTTCCTTGAGCGTTTCGGCAACGTTGATTTCAGTAATGCGGCCTTCGCCCTTCAGCGTCTTAAAGGCACGCTCCAGCTTGTCTTGCAGGTTTTCAAACATAAAAACTCTATAAACTTTTGAACTTCTTAAACTTTACAAATTTTTCGCTATCTCCTTTTTCCTACATTCTCTCCGGCAGCTCTATTCCCAGCAAGTCCATTGCGGTTTTCAGCGCCTTACCCAGCTGCTGGAGCAGCGCTAAGCGCTGCTGCTTCACCGCAACATTTTCTTCCTTCAAAATGGATACATCGTGGTAGTACTGGTTAAACTCCTTGGCGAGGTCAAAGGTGTAGTTTGCTATCAGCGCGGGCGAGTACTCGGCGCCGGCTTGCGCTACTACCTGCGGAAAATCGGCCATGTTTTTCACCAGCTCCACCTCACGCTCTCCCAGCGCTGCCGCGCCAGCGTTTGCCTCAACCTGCTGCTCCTGCGCCTTGCGCAAAACCGAGCAAATACGGGCAAACGTGTACTGTATGAACGGTCCGGTATTTCCATTAAAATCAATAGATTCTTTGGGGTCAAAAAGCATGGTCTTTTTGGGGTCGACTTTGAGGATAAAGTACTTTAGCGCCCCCAGGCCCACTATATGAAATAGCCGCTGCTGCTCTTCCTGTGGAATGTCGGACAGCTTGCCCAGCTCCAGCGAGGTTTCGCGCGCTGTGGCAACCATAGCGTCTATCAAGTCGTCGGCGTCAACAACCGTGCCTTCGCGCGACTTCATTTTACCTTCGGGCAGCTCTACCATGCCGTACGAGAGATGGTAAATGCTATCAGACCAAGCGTAGCCCAACTTTTTCAGAATGAGCTTGAGCACCTGAAAATGGTAGTTCTGCTCGTTGCCCACCACGTAAACGAGCTCGCTAAAGTTGTACTCCGAGAAGCGATGCCGGGCTGTTCCCAAATCCTGCGTCATGTACACCGATGTGCCGTCCGACCGCAGCAGGAGCTTCTGGTCGAGGCCGTCGGGGGTGAGGTCGCACCACACCGAGCCATCCTCTCTTTTGAAAAAGATGCCTTTCTTCAACCCTTCCTTGACAAGCTCCTTGCCAAGGAGGTACGTTCGCGATTCGTAGTAGGTTTTATCAAACGACACGCCCAGCTTTTTGTAGGTAGCGTCGAAGCCCTCGTACACCCAGCTGTTCATGCTTTCCCACAAATCAAAAATCTCGTCGTTGCCCTGCTCCCACGCGAGCAGCATATTTTGGGCTTCCTGCAGTATGGGCGCTTTCTTTTTTGCCTCATCTTCCGGGATTCCCGTGTGCATTAGCGCCGATACCTGCCGCTTGTATTCCTTGTCAAACCTTACGTAGTATTCGCCCACGAGGTGGTCGCCCTTTTTGCCCGACGATTGCGGCGTTTCGCCGTTGCCGAATTTTTGCCACGCCAGCATTGATTTGCAGATATGAATCCCCCTATCGTTCACTAAGTTCACCTTAATGACCTGATGCCCGTTGGCGGCAAGAATTTTTGCCACCGAGTGCCCCAAAAGGTTATTGCGAATATGCCCTAAGTGCAGCGGCTTATTGGTGTTGGGCGACGAATATTCTACCATCACCGTTTTGCCGGACGCGGGGAGGTACCCAAACGATGCACTGTCGGCGATTTGCAGCAGCTGTTCTCGCCAAAAATCCTTGGATAGCTTGATGTTGAGAAATCCTTTGACCACGTTAAACGCCTCCACCTGCGGCACGTTCGCCGTGAGCCACTCGCCCACATCGGCGCCGGTTTGCTCCGGAGATTTGCCGCTGAGCTTGGCCAGCGGAAAAACAACGAGCGTAATATCACCCTCAAACTCTTTGCGAGTTTTTTGCAGCTGCATAGGTACGCTTTCGCTCCCGTAAAGGATTTTTATGCAGTCTTCTACTTTTTGAGCTACGTATAACTCTACGTTCATAATATCAAATAAGTTTATGTATTTTACCCAAGAGGCCGCAAAGTTAGCCATTTTTTTTATTTTTGCGCTTTGGTAGCGGAGCAAGGGAGAGTAATTTTGATTTGCATTTACAAAAATATAAATTCATGCCCTGAATGTCAATTTTTTACACCGGCATGCTTTTTAATCCTCACACAAAAAAAATAGCTACGGCAAAAAAGTTGCTATTTCCTTTTTTTACATTCGTCGCTATCAGCGGGGGAGGAAGTCTTTACCTCATCGACCCGCCGATGATGTCAAGCAATTCGCTGGTAATGGACTGCTGGCGCGATTTGTTGTACTCAATGGTGAGGTCGTTAATCAGCTCGTCGGCGTTGTCGGTGGCAAGCTGCATGGCGATGACGCGGGCGGCATGCTCCGAGGCGCTGGAGTCGAGCAGCATGGTGTACAGCTTTAGCTTGAGCGACTTGGGCAGCAGCTCCGCCAGCACCTCGTCGGCTGACGGCTCGACGATGTAGTCCGGCAATATTTTTTTGGCAGCCTCACCCGAGGCTGCCTGAGCGGAAAGCGTGAGCGGCAGAAAAGTTTCGCGCGTAAGCGTCTGCGAGCCGGCACTCTTGAAGTGGTGGTATATCACCTCTACCCTATCTATCGCCGCCGCGTTGAACTGCTCAATCAGCGCTCCGGCAAAAGCCGAAAGCGTGTCGTAGTCGGGCTTGGCCGCCAGCCCCTCAAAGTTGCGGGCAACGACGTAGCCAAGCTTGCCCGTTGCCTCGAATACCTTTTTGCCGATGGTGTATATAAAAATTTTTTCTTTGGGAATATGCGCGTAGGCGCCCAGCGTTTTGCGCAGCTCCTTTACCACGTTGGAGTTGAAGGAGCCTGCCAGCGAGCTGTCCGACGAGAACACAACGATAGCCACGCGCTCTACGGCGCGCTGCTTGGCCAGCGAGGTTTCAAAGTCGCTACCCGCCGACAGCACGCTGCGGAGAATATGGTGCATGGCGTTGGAGTACGGCAGCATCCCTGCAATGTTTCTTTGCGCCTTGCTCAGCTTTGCAGCAGACACCATTTTCATCGCAGACGTAATTTTCCGCGTGCTTTTTACGGAATTTATGCGTTCTTTTATTTCTTTGAGCTGTGCCACTTATAACTTCAATTTTCAAGATTCTCCCATCGATTTCACCGTTTCTGCCGCAACTTTTTCAATTGCGCTCGTCACGCTGTCGTCGAGAATACCCTTCTTAATAGGCTCCAGAATATCCCCCCTGTGCTGCGCCTCCAGCATGTCAACAAAGAGCTTTTCAAACTCGTACACCCTGTCAGCCTTAACGTCGCGCAGCAGCCCGTGCGTTCCGCAGTAGAGCACGGCAACCTGCTTTTCCACCGGTATGGGCTGGTAGAGCGGCTGAATGAGCAGCTGGGTATTCTTCTGTCCCTTGTCGATTGTAAACGCCGTTACGGGGTCAATATCGCTGCCAAACTTTGTAAACGCCTCCAGCTCGCGGTACTGCGCCTGATCAATCTTGAGCGTTCCCGCCACCTTTTTCATTGCCTTGATTTGCGCATTACCGCCCACGCGCGACACCGAAATGCCAACGTTGATGGCAGGGCGAATACCTTGGTTGAACAAGTCGTTCTCAAGGAAAATTTGCCCGTCGGTAATGGAAATCACGTTTGTTGGGATGTACGCCGATACGTCGCCTGCCTGCGTTTCGATGATGGGCAGCGCCGTGAGCGATCCGCCTCCCCGCACCTTACCTTGCAGGCTTTCGGGCAGGTCGTTCATTTTTTCGGCAACCTCCTGCTGGGTGTTTATTCGCGCAGCGCGCTCCAGCAGGCGGGAGTGCAGGTAGAATATGTCGCCCGGGTAGGCCTCCCTCCCCGACGGGCGGCGCAGGATGAGCGACACCTCGCGGTAAGCCACGGCTTGCTTTGAGAGGTCGTCGTAGACCACCAGCGCATGCCGCCCCGTGTCGCGGAAGTACTCGCCAATAGCAGCTCCCGCAAAAGGCGCAAAGTACTGCATTGCGGCAGGGTCGGCAGCGGTAGCCACCACCACAACGGTGTAGTCCAGCGCTCCCTTTTCGCGCAGCGTATTGACGATGGAGGCAACCGTAGAGCCTTTTTGCCCTATGGCCACGTATATGCAGTATACAGGAGCTCCGTTGAGGTAGCCCTCGCGCTGGTTGATGATGGTGTCCAGCGCAATGCTTGTTTTTCCGGTTTGGCGGTCGCCAATAATCAGCTCGCGCTGCCCACGTCCAATGGGAATCATGGCGTCAACCGCCTTCAGGCCTGTTTGCAGGGGCTGATTCACAGGCTGACGGTAGATTACCCCCGGCGCTTTACGCTCAAGGGGCATTTGCAGCCGCTCGCCGGCGACAGGCCCCTTGCCGTCGATAGGCTCGCCCAGCGGGTCGATAACCCTGCCCAGCATTCCTTCGCCAACGTTGATGGAGGCAATTTTTCCCGTGCGGCGCACCGAAAATCCTTCCTTAATGCGACCGGTAGACCCCAGCAGCACCGCGCCAACGTTATCTTCCTCGAGGTTCATCACCACGCCCATCATTCCATCTTGAAACTCAAGCAGCTCGTTGGCCTCGGCGTTTGCCAGCCCGTAAATACGCGCCACGCCGTCGCTAACCTGAAGCACTACTCCCACCTCGTCAAACTCCAGCTTGACGTCAATGTTTTCGAGCTGCCGCCTCAAAATTTCGGAAACTTCGCTTACTTTTATATCTGACATAATCGTACGATTTATAGTTGACGATTTTTATAACAGCAGCGCCGCTTTTGCGCTGCCTCTTTTTTATACTATTGCTAAATTACCCTAACGCGGGCGGACTGTACTGTTTTTTCGTTCAATTCAAAATTTAAAGTTCAAAATTTTCCTGCGAACTTTTTCGAGCTGCCCTGCCACAGAGGTATCAATGCGAAAATCCTCTATCTGGAAAATAAATCCGCCTCCCAAACTTGAGTCAACGCGCAG
>JAIRXY010000132.1 GCA_031268055.1 Prevotellaceae bacterium
ATCAGGATTTTCAGCGCAGGCAATGCTGTGCCAAGCGCACGCAGCAAGCCCCCAAGCAGCAGGCTTCATAACCTCGCTACCTTCCGGGCTTTCACAAAAGCCGTAGCCCGCCGCTGTATGTTTAGTCGCTTGTAGCATGTAAATAGTAGGCGTCGTTTTTGAGCAGCTTACCAACATCCGTTGTGATGTAAAATTTGACAAAGGTATGCATTTTTTCAATAACAAAATAAAGCAAGTAGCTAAATTATATGAATTAAGCAATAAAACGCCCCCTGCAGAGCTGCCTGTAACGCAGCGTGCATGAGGGGTGGTGGAAAATTTTGAATTTTTAACCGAGCGAAGCGAGTTCACGAACATCTTAAAAAAGTCACAGCTCAGGCAAGTGGTAGCAAGTGGATTTCATTCAAAATTCAAAATTTAAGAGGTTAGTTGTGCACGTGGTACCAGTCGGTGGCGTCTGGCAGGGGTTGCACGAAGTATGTGCGGAGCTTGATTCGCTTGTCGGTGTGCCTGCCGTCCACCATGCTGTAGCGCGACTTGCACTTTTTGCAAACGCCGTACCCGTTGCCATCGCTGTTGCTGTACTCCACCACTCCGGCGGAAAGGCACTCCTCGCTGTTGGGGCAGGTAGCGTCAAAGGCAAACACCTCGTTGGGAGCATTGTTGTAGCGGTAGACTATCACGCCGTGGTTATTGTATCCGCATCGGGGTTGCACGTTGGCCTTCATTACTTCGTAGGCAGGCATGAGCACGTCGAACTCAAAGCGTCCGACGTTGGGTACGGGGCACTCATACTCTTTGGTACAGGCAATTGCCAGCAGCGCAACGGCTAAGCATGTAGCAGGTTTTTTATTGTTGAAAAAACGTAGTAACATGGGGCAAAGGTAAGCAATTTTTTCGGGAATAAAGAGGATATTTTTCGTACTTTTGTGCTGCTTTTTTCCGGTAAAAAAATCTGCATATACCATACCACTATGTTTGTACATCTTCACGTTCACACGGAGTATTCCATACTCGACGGCGCATCGAAAATAAAAAATCTTGTCGAGAAGGCCATCGCCGACGGCATGAAGGCTGTGGCCATAACCGACCACGGTAACATGTACGGCGTGAAGGAATTTTTTGACTGCATCGCCAAAAAAAACAGCAGCGTCGTCAAGGCCATTGAGAGCATCCGGAAGCAGGTAGCGGAGGCCGAAAAGAATGGCGAGGACGCCTCGGCGCTCCGGCAGCAGCTGCGCGACGAGGAGGCAAAGCGCTTCAAGCCCATCATTGGGTGCGAGGTGTACGTGGCCACGGATAGCCGCTTCAGCAGAAAAGGCAAGGACGACCTCAGCGGCGACCACCTCATTTTGCTGGCAAAAAACAAGGCTGGATACCACAACCTGATGAAGCTCGTGTCGCTGGGATTTTTGGAGGGATTTTACGGCAAGCCGCGCATCGACAAGGAAATTCTGGCAAAATACCGCGAAGGGCTTATCGTTTCGTCGGCCTGCTTGGGCGGAGAAATTCCGCAGTACCTCATGAATAACGACTTGGCAGGCGCCGAAAAGAGCATCCTGTGGTTCAAAGAGCTGTTTGGCGACGACTACTATCTGGAGCTGCAACGCCACAAGGCCACCGACCCTACAGCCGAGCAGCAGACTTACCCTAAGCAGCAGATGGTCAACGCTCAGCTGGTAGCGCTGGGGCAAAAGCTGGGCGTGAAGCTTATTGCCACCAACGATGTGCACTTTGTCAACGAAGACGAGGCGCAGGCGCACGACCGCCTGCTGTGCATCAGCACCGCCGCCGACGTGAACGACCCCGCGCGCATGCGCTACACGAGGCAGGAGTGGTTCAAGAGCACGGCCGAAATGCAGGCGCTATTTTCCGATATTCCGGAGGCGATTGCCAACACGGTAGAGGTAGCCGATAAGGTTGAATTTTACGACATCAACAGCAAGGCCATCATGCCCAAGTTCCCCCTGCCCGAAGGCTTTGAAAGCGACGGCGACTACCTGCGCCATATTACCTTCAACGGCGTGGACAAAGGCAGCGTGCCGGGCGCCAAAGGCCGCTACCCGCAGATGACGCAGGAGATAAAAGACCGCATAGATTTTGAGCTGGACACGATGATCAACATGGGCTTCCCGGGGTACTTTCTCATTGTGCAGGATTTCATTGCGGCAGCCCGCGAGATGGGCGTGTGGGTTGGCCCCGGCCGCGGCTCGGCGGCAGGCTCGGTGGTGGCCTACTGCCTCCGCATTACCGACATCGACCCGCTCAAGTACGACCTGCTGTTTGAGCGATTCCTCAACCCCGACCGAATCTCCATGCCCGATATCGACATTGACTTTGACGATAACGGCCGCGACAAGGTTTTGCAGTACGTTACCGATAAGTACGGCAAGGAAAAGGTGGCGCAGATTGTAACCTTTGGAACAATGGCCGCCAAGTCTGCCATAAAGGATGTGGCGCGCGTGCAGAAGCTCCCGCTACAGGAAAGCAACCGCTTATCGGGCCTCATCGACCAGCTGCCGCGCAGCGACGTCTCGGTGAAAAACGCCGTGGCCAACATTCCCGACATGAAAGCCGCCGCAGAATCCAGCGACCCCCTCATGCGCGACACCATCAAGTTTGCGCAAATACTGGAGGGTACAGTGCGCAACGTGGGCGTACACGCGTGCGGCGTAATCATTGGCGCCGACGACCTCACCAGCTTCGTGCCCATCAGCACGGCGGAGGATAAAGACGCCGCGAAGGACAGCAAAGAAAGAAAGAGAATTGCCGTAACGCAGTACGAGGGCACCAAGGTGGAGGATGTGGGGCTGATAAAGATGGACTTTCTGGGGCTAAAAACCCTATCCATCCTCAAGGAGGCTGTTGCCAACATCAAGCAAAGCCGCGGCGTTGACGTAAACATCGACGACATCCCGATAGACGACAAGGCAACCTACGAGCTGTATAGCCGCGGCGACACCGTCGGCACGTTCCAGTTTGAAAGCGACGGCATGCGCAAGCACCTCAGAAGCCTACAGCCAACAAAGTTTGAAGACCTCATCGCCATGAACGCCCTGTATCGCCCGGGGCCAATGGGCTACATTCCTGATTTTATCGACCGCAAGCAGGGGCGCAAAAAGATAGCGTACGATATCCCCGACATGGAGGAATACCTGAGCGAAACCTACGGCATTACCGTCTACCAAGAGCAGGTCATGCTGCTTTCGCGCAAGCTGGCGGGGTTCACGCGCGGGCAGAGCGACGAGCTGCGCAAGGCAATGGGAAAAAAAATCAGGGAAAAGCTGGACGCGCTACAGCCAAAATTTCTTGAGGGATGCAAGACCAACGGGCATAGCGAGGCGGTGGTGCGAAAGGTTTGGGACGACTGGACGTCGTTTGCCGAGTACGCCTTCAACAAGTCGCACGCCACCTGCTACTCGTGGGTTGCCTACCAAACCGCCTACCTCAAGGCCAACTATCCATCGGAGTACATGGCGGCGCTGCTCAGCTGCAACCTCTCCAACATCGACGAGGTATCGAAGTTCATGGACGAGTGCAAGCGCATGAACATCGCTGTGCTCAGCCCCGACGTGAACGAGAGCCTGCTCACGTTCACCGTAAACAGGGAGGGCAACATCCGGTTTGGGATGGGCGCCATAAAGGGCGTGGGCGGAAATGCCGTCCTCAACATCATAGAGGAGCGAAAGGCTCACGGGACATTCAAAGATATTTACGACCTTGTAGAGCGCGTCAACCTGCAATCGTGCAGCAAGAAAACGCTCGAATCGCTCGCCGGGTCGGGAGCGCTGGACAACCTCGGTATTGACCGTCGGGCTTACCTCACCTCCGAGAACGGCGACGGCGTTACCTTTATCGATGCGCTCATGCGCTTTGGCGCTTTGCTCCAGCAGAGTAAAAGTTCGCAGCAGCAGTCGCTGTTTGGCGGCGGCGGCGGCGGAATTGACGTGGTGCAAAAGCCCAAGCTGCCGGTGGTTGCCGACGACATAAGCAAGCTGGCAGTCCTCAACCGCGAGCGCGAGCTTATCGGCATGTACCTGTCGTCGCACCCGCTCGACGAGTTCAAAACCGTGATGCAGCAGATGACCAGCAGCGTCATGTCCGACTTTGCCAACATCAAGCAGCTGCTGGGGCGAACGCTGACGTGCGCCGGCTTAGTCACAAAAGCGAGCGAATTTATATCAAAAAAGGGCAACCCGTATGGGCGAATTATCATAGAAGATTTTTCCGGAACGCACGAGTTCACGATGTTTGGAAAAGATTACGTCGCGTTCAAGGAGTTTTTAAAAGAAGACTACCCGCTGCGCCTCCACGTTGCGGTGCAGGAGCGTCAGCAGTACGGAAGCGCCCCGCAGTACGGCGGCAGCGACGCCTCGCGGGGGGCGGAGCTGGAGGTAAAGGTTACCAAGGTAGAGCTGCTAAGCGAAATCATGAGCGATGGCATAAAAAAAGTAGCGGTATCCATTGACATTGACGAGGTAACAGAGGTATTCATTGCCGAGCTTGCCGACAAAATTATGGCTGCGCCCAAGGGCAAGGCAAAGTTCTGCCTGAAGGTATTCGACGCCAAGCATGGCGTTAACGTAGAGCTCTTTTCGCGCAAGTATTTGCTAACTTTCACCAATGAGCTGGAGCGCTTTTTTACCGGAAGCAACATTAAGTTCTCAATATCATAGGGGCGTTGGACATCAACAAAAAGTGTGCTAAGCTTATTGCAAAATAAAAAACATTTTGTACCTTTGCAGCCTTATATTTTTTTTCGGATATATTGACCTATGGTGTAATGGTAGCACAACAGTCTCTGGATCTGTTTGTCTTGGTTCGAATCCAGGTAGGTCAACCACGTAAGCGTTACATTTTCAATAAGTTGTTGCAAATATTGAGCTTGTAAATACTACAAAGCAAAGGAAATACCCTCTTATTTCTGGCGTTTTTAGCTGAAAAAAAAGCACATGAAAAACGCGTGATTTTTTTAGCTGAAAACGATGAAACCAATACCTCTAAAGTTACTACTCCGTACAGATTTCAAGGCCGTTAGTGGACAGTATTAAGCCTCGCGTGGCGCAGCATTGCGGATGGCTGTAGCGCAGCATCAAAAAGAAGCAGCAGCTTTGGATTGTACGAATTGCCGTCACAGGGCGGCTCTCAATGCCGGGTGGAGCGTCGGAGATGTGCCTTTTGGCAGGCAAAGAGCTTGCGCTCGAAAGGCTGAGGAAATCGCTTAGCCGCCTACGCGCCGCGCAGCCGGTAGAAAGCGAGTAAGCCAGGGTTGTCATCCGGCATGAATTGCGCGGACAAAAGCGGCGTAAGCGATGTTGGTAGTTCGCTATAAAATGGCATAATCATTCAATGGCCAGCAATGTGCAATGCTCTGCAACCTCATTTTTTACCTGTCGTCGCCATAGCATGTGGCAGCTAATAATATGCGCCAAAATACGTAATCACAACCCTAATCACAACCCTAACAGGGTTTATAACCCTGTTAGGGTGAGGAGAGGAGAGAGAGAGAGAGAGAGAGAGAAAAAAAAAATCCGTCTTCATCCGCCCAATCCGCTTCATCCGTGTGCTATCATTGACGGCATGGAGGAGGGCGTGAGGGCGTGTGAAGATTCAAGCTCAAAATCTCT
>JAIRXY010000141.1 GCA_031268055.1 Prevotellaceae bacterium
TCGAATAAGACGATTAACGGCTGAGGCGATACAAGTTCCGACCAGTTTATTAAAATATTGCTCAGCATGCTGTTGGTGTCGGCTGTTTTTATTTTCGGAACAGCAAAGCCAGACATGTACGTGTATTCGCGAATGGCGCTGCAAATTGCCGGCATTGCTTTTTCTGTTTCCGCAATCCCTTGGCAGCGCTCCACGCTCACGTAGCAAGCAATCGCCTCGCTGCCGGCGTTGATTTCGCGCATCCAGCTTTTCAGAAAAGTGGTCTTGCCCGTTTGTCGCGGCGCGTGCAGCACCCAGTACAGCTTATCCCTGATGTAGCGGCTCAGCTGAGCGCCCACCAAGCGGTCTTCCGGTGGAAGCATGTAGTGGCTTTCGGGGTTGCAGGGTCCGGTGGTGTTGAAAAAGCGACGACGAATCATAGTGTTGTTGTTTTTTGACAAAGATAAAAAATAAGATGATACATGCAGCATAGAAACAAGCTGAAAGGTAAGAAATGGAAGCCATGCAGCGCAGGAATTTTACGGTTACGCTGACAACCTTTTGTTGGTGGTTATGCAGCCTCACAGAATTACCGTAGCTAAGTTAGAAATAAAAATGCTACATTTGCCCAACTTTAACTTTTAATGCTTGAGCCATGAAGCAATCAAATTTTATTCTACTCACCGTTGCTGCCGCATTGCTGTTGTCGTGCCGCAGCCCGTTAGCAAATGAAGATGCCGCTATGATAAAAAGTAACCCCCATGTGGTAGCGCAGGCCGTTGATTCGCTCAGGTCGCGCTACGCCGACCTTGATGTAGCGCGTGCTGCCAGAGGCGCTGCGCAGGTAGCGGCGCTGTGGCGCATGAGCGACGGTAGCGCGGAGGATTTTATTGATTTTTGCGCGGGCGAATACGTGAATAACGAAGCCGAACGGCAGGCGCTGTTTGACAAGCTGTCGGCTAAGCTCGAAATCGTTTGGGGGCACTTCAACATGCTTGACCTGAAGCTAAAGCAGCCTCGCGACGAGGCCGGTGACGAGCCTGCAAAGATTGATTTGGAGATGGCGGGGTACAGCGCGTCGGCGCACTTTAGCGAAGATATGTTCGCCACAAAGGTAGCGTTTACGGTCATCATCAACTTTCCGTCGTACAGCTTGAGCGAAAAGCAGCAGCAGGGTGGGGGATGGTCGGCGTTGCAGTGGGGGTATGCGCGCATGGGGGACGTGTTCACCTCGCGCCTTCCTGCCGAGCTAAAGCTGGCAACGTCAAAGGCAAATGCTGCCGCCGAATCGTACATATCGAGCTACAACATTGCTATGGGTGCGCTGCGCAACGATGCCGGCGAGGCGCTGTTTCCCGCCGACATGCTGCTCATCTCGCACTGGGGCTTACGCGACGAGCTGAAGGCAAGCTACGCCGACGCGCTGCGAGGGCTCGAAAAGCAGCGCATGATTTACGCCGTAATGCAGCGCATTGTTGAGCAGCAAATTCCGGCTAAGGTCATCAACAACGGGAGCGTACAGTGGAATCCCGTCAGCAACAAGGTTTTTGAGAGCGGCAAAGAGGTTAGCGCTCCGTCCGAGCCGGATACGCGCTACGAGGTGTTCCTCCGCAACTTCAGGGTGCAGCAGGCCGAAGACCCCTACACGCCCCAGCTGCCTACCTACATTCAGCGCGCCTTCGACGGCGCTATGGAGTTCTCAAAAGAGGAGGTGAAGGACATGTACATCCGGTTTATATCCTCGGAGCAGGTGGCAGCGGTTGCGCGGCTGATAGCGCAGCGCCTTGGGCGGCCGCTGGAGCCGTTTGATATATGGTACGATGGCTTTAAGGCGCGTAGCGGAATATCGGAGGATCAGCTGAGCGCGCAAGCATCGAAGCGTTACCCCACGGCAGCCGATTTTGAGCGGGGGCTACCCGACATTTTACGCCGCTTGGGTTTTTCTTCTGCCGATGCGCAGCGCATTTGCGGCAAAGTTGAGGTAGACGCTTCCCGCGGCGCCGGACACGCATGGGGCGCTATGATGAAGGACGACAAGGCGCATCTTCGCACGCGCGTTGCGGCAGGCGGCATGGACTACAAGGGCTACAACATTGCCGTGCACGAATTTGGGCACAACGTGGAGCAAACCATTAGCCTGCACGACGTGGAGCATTACATGATAAACGGCGTTCCCAATACCTCCTTTACCGAGGCGTTGGCGTTTGTTTTTCAAAAGCGAGATTTGGACTTGCTGGGCATAGGCGAACAGAATCCGGATAAAAAGCATTTGGAGGCGCTGGATATTTTTTGGGGATGCTACGAAATCATGGGCGTATCGCTTGTTGACGTAGCCGCGTGGGAGTGGATGTACGCAAATCCTGCCGCCACGCCCGCGCAGCTCAGGGAGAATGTGCTGCGCATTGCCCGCGAGGTTTGGAATACCTACTACGCGCCGGTGTTGGGCATGCCCGATTCGCCCATACTTGCCATATACTCGCACATGATAGACTACCCGCTCTACCTGCCCAACTACCCAATGGGGCACCTCATTGAGTTTCAGCTGGAGGAGCATTTACGCGGCAAAAATTTTGCAGCTGAAGTAATGCGCATTTACCGCATGGGGC
>JAIRXY010000045.1 GCA_031268055.1 Prevotellaceae bacterium
GGGACAGTCCGCGAAAAGCCGTGATTCCGCTTCATCGGAACGCGATACCACCGCCGCCACTGCTCTTTGCCTGTTTCCAGCGAGAAGCAGCGCAGCATGTCGGCGCTCAAGCCCTCGTCGTAGTCGAGAAAATACACCAGCCCGTTGTAGATAACAGGCGCTGCGTGCCCTTCGCCCGTTTCGACTCCCCAGAGCGTTGGGAAAGTATCTTGGTCGAACGTCAGCTCGTCGTCGGTGCGGATAATATTTGAGTAGCTCTCTCCCCTAAAGCATATCCACTTACCCGTCAGCGAGGGGCTTGTATCTTCATAGCGCATAAAAAACTCGCCAATGCGCACGTCGTCTGCTTTCCGCGCCGTTTCGGGAGGACGGTTGTCGGCCCCCGGCGCCTGCACTGCAAGCTCCTTTTGCGGAACGTAAACATGCCAGCCGATAATTATTGCAAGGTAAATAATTATCACCGAAGCGGTAGCTATGAAAATTTTCCCGTTCAATGGTTTACTGTTTTTAGTCAGATTCATGGATTAAGAACTCTGAACAGCTGGTTTTTCTGTTCAATCTTACCTTTTTGCAAAATAGAGAAAATAAAACGTGTGTCATTTTCAGAATATTACATTATAAATCCATTCGTATTGTAAAATAAAATAAAATAATCTTATTGCTTATCACATAAGCATTACATAAAATACGGGTTGATTATTAGCATACTAAATTACAATAAGCAATGTATAATGACATAACGATGACATAAGAATTTAAAGCCAATAGGGAACGTATTTTGCATATTTTTTTGACTTGCTTTCTACATTGTAATCTTTTATCAATCCCTCCTGCTTTATATTCTGCGCTCACTTCAAAAACCCATATTCGTATACTTTCGGCTCAATTTGCTTTGCCAGAATTTTAATTTTATCGCGCAACGCTGCTATCAATTTCGTGTATTGCACGTCGTCGCTTTTAGTGTTCATTTTGCCTTTGTCGTTGCGCCCCTGAAAGTGTTCGCGAATATCATACAGCGAAGCGTTAACGTTGTATTTGGGTTGTGCATGGTAATACTTCCACAATTCTTTGCCTACATCGAAAACCGCTTTTGCGGCGGTGGAAAACTCCAGCTTCTTGCTTTCTCTCGTTTTCGAAAACAGTGTGCTTTCAGCTGTTTGTTTCAGCTTTCCATTGATGAAATCCGTCATAAAGCAGCTCTCGAATTTGTCGCGGGCATCAACCTCCTGCTCAGTGAACGGTATCCAATGGTTTGTACCGTATTGCGATTGAATATTGTTGTTGAACAGCGTGTAGGCAAGGCAATCATTTTGAAATTCCAAGTCGGTTTTCCAGCCATCGTTTGGGTATAAAAATTGGTCGCGGTCGTTGAGCCAATCGGCAGAAATTACTTTTCGGACAGTGAAGTAAATTGAAACGACAATTAAATTTAGCGCTGTAATAAATGTGTGCCTTCCGCCCTGTTTTCTTTTTTTATGAAGGTCATTTATAAAAATCATATTCTGATTTTGAAAATCGTTCCCAACGGAAGATAAATCGCCAATGTACTCTTTTGATTCGCTTTTTGAGCTTACTCCAAGCCAGTCGCTGATGTACTTTGTACCATCACCGTTAGCAATGGTTTTTTGGTGTAAAAAAGTCCCTTTCCCATCGTATACATCGGCTATTGAGCATTCAAATTTTTCTTTTTTATTCAAATTCCAGACGTAAAATCCAATAGGAAATGCACCTTTCACATTGTCGAACGTATCAGCTGGGACTAAAAAAAGTTTTTCGAGCTTAGCTCGGAAGAAATCTCGAAAATCTGAAAAGTTAGGCGCTTGTAGAATTTTCAATGTTGAAAATTCTACAAGCGCGCAGTAAGGAATTTCACCATAAATTCGTGCAAAGAACTGCGCAAAAAGTTCTCCGCTCGCTTTACCTATCTTGCTTTGATATTCATCGTGTATTCTACTAACCTGTACGTTTTTCCGGCCTATTCCTCTCACATTATCGCCTTCTGCATACGGTGGGTTAATGTAGATAACCAGCTTCTTTTGCCTTTCGGGGTTACTTATTATGCCTTGCAACCCTTTTGGCAGCTTGGAAAAGTCGTCGTTCAAAAAATCGAACTGAAAAACATGGTCTTCGAGCAGGTTTGCGCCGTTTTTTATCCTATCCCGCATCACATCCACGTCCTGCTTGTCCAGAGTTGAAGCCCAAATGTTGTATTTGTTGGTCAGCCCGGCAAGTAGGTTACCCGTTCCGGCGGCGCAATCCCAAACGATATATTCGTCTTGCCAATCTTCGCCAAAAACATCGGCAATATACTTTTGCGAAAGCTCCACCCAGATTTTTGGGGTAAAAAAGCTACCCTTGCGTTCGCGTACATCTTGCGGCACAAGCAGGTCACGGCGTTCTACAATGTAATCCCAATATTCTTCGTGCGGCGGTCGCTCGTATCTTGCCCAAAATTGCGTATGCGTCTTTTGGTTGTCGAAAAATGTAGCTCGCTTACTCGAAAACATTCCCGCCTCGTCCAGCTTTCGGTCAATTTCGTAAAAATTCGATTTGAGCAGCACAAAAAGTTTTTCTTTCAGAGTTTGATTTTCGGCAGATAGCAAATC
This sequence comes from Prevotellaceae bacterium, assembly GCA_031268055.1. Taxonomy (GTDB): domain Bacteria; phylum Bacteroidota; class Bacteroidia; order Bacteroidales; family UBA932; genus JAITMY01. The sequence continues at coordinate 2,607 of JAIRXY010000045.1, forward strand.
GGCAAGGTAGAAATCGCCATCAATAATCCCGCTTTGCTTAGCAATTTCCCAGCTGACTGAAATAGTTGGCTTGACGGTTTCGAGCCATTTGTTGTAAATGATGATGAAGTTGTTTTTGTCGATTTTGATTTTCGCTGTATCTGATTTGCCAGCGATGAAATTTGCGCGGATAAACCGCTTCAACTCCTTTTCATTGCGCTCAAAATCAAAAATATACGTTTCACATGGAATATCATTTTCGATAATTTTTTTAACCTGCGCGTAAACCTGCCTAAACTCTTTTGTTTCTGTGTTCGATGGTGTAACGTTCCAGTTGAAATCGTTTTGGTAGAAAATGTCCTGAATTTCGCTGTAGGGCACGAAAGCGATTTTTTCGCTATCGTAGCATCCCAAGAACGGCGGCGGCAGCAAGTCGTCAAAGGTGCGCGCCTTGCCAATGGTCAGCACGAGCTGCGCAAGCATGGTGAGGATATCAGCGGGTTTTTGCTTTGCCTCTGCCCACAGAAAGTATTCGTCCCCAAAATCAATGGCGTTTGCAGGGCGCCTGATTTTTACGGCGAAGTCAATTTTACCCAGAATTTTTGTGCAATCAAACTTTTGAAAAAAGTCATGGGTAACCTTGTTCTTTATTTCTTCCTCAGGAATGTTTTTGTATTTCATTGCTGCTTTTTATTTTGTAGGCCTGCAACGCCGAGCCATGCTTACGTAAGGTATGCCGTAACCGCGTCAAGTTTTTGCGGGCTACTTCTTAACTTCGTAGGCCATCAGCGTATTTCCGTGGCGAACGTAAAGCGTTCCTCCGTAAATGACGGGGTGCGCCCAATGCTGGTCTGTTCCGAGCGTGATTTTGAATTTGTTGACGATGTTGAACTTTTCGGGGTTGGCTTCTACAAGCGCAAATTCGCCCCTGTCGCTGTAGCAGTACAGCATGCCGTCGGCCGAAATGATGTTGCCAACGCCTATTTCGTTGCTCTTGTATTTTGTTTCGCCGGTGCGCCAATCAATGCAGTACCAGTAGCGGTTTTTTTCGCCGGAGCCGTAAACGTAATTCCCCACCTTGACCGCTGCGCCAATTTTGTTGTCCATCTCGTTTGTCCATACTTTTTCTGCTATGCTTCCGTCCTGATTAAGCCGGTAGAGCACCGAGCCTACGCCTCCGCCGGAGGTGCTGAACAGGAAGCTGTTCTCGTATATCGGCGTATTGGGGCTGTGACCGTATGGATTTTTCTGCTCCACCTCCCAAAGCATTTTGCCCGTTTTTGCATTGAAGGCAACAATATTGTTGTCTATTGCATTGACCACAACGGGCGTTTGCAGGTCGCCTACGTACTGTGGAGAGCAATAGGTAGACGGCTTGCCTATGCCTTCGGACGACCACACAAGCTCTCCGGTTACTTTATTGAGGGCAACCATGTTATACTTCTTTCCTCCGGGGGTGAGGTAAACGAGGTTGCCCACAATGAGCGGAGATTCAGTCATGCCGAATTTTAGGTTGCTTCCGTCAAAGTCCGTTTCGATATCTTTCGTCCAGATTACGTCAAGGCTTTTTTCGTCCAAGCACGACAGAACGCCGCGCCCCGAAAAAATATACAGCCGACCGGAATTTACGTTGACGGTTGAGCGGGCGCCGTTGTAGTTGGCGCTCCACTCCAGCCCGTATTTTTTCTTGTCAAGCAAATTTCCTTTGGCGTCGAGCACATAGAGGTAGCCTGTGCTATCGGTCATTCCCGTTACGTAAATCTTACCGTTTGCCGTTGCCACCGAGGTGTACCCTTCGCCCAGCCCATCGTAGCTCCAAAGCAGCTCAGGGCTTCCGGCAGCCCACTCCTTCAGCAATCCCGTTTCGCTGTATACGCCATCGCGGTTGGCGCCCCGCCACTGCGAATTTTCCTGCGCCCGAACGCCCGTAAGCGTCCACGCAAGCATGTAAAAAATAACAACTCTCTTTTTCATCGCTTTACTTGATATTAGCTGTTAACTTTATAGGCCATCAGCGTATTTCCGTGGCGAACGTAGAGCGTTCCCCCGTAAATGGCGGGGTGCGCCCAATGCTGGTCTGTTCCGAGCGTGATAGGAAATCTGCCGGCAAGGTCAAACTTGTCGGGGTTAACGCGAACAAGGGCTATATCGCCCCTCTCGGTGTAGCAGTAGAGCATGTCGTCGGCAGTGATGATATTTCCTATTCCCAGCGTATTGTCCTTGTACTTTATTTCGCCGGTTTGCCAATCTATGCTAAACCAGAATCGGTTGCTGTCGCCCGACCCGTAGGCGTAGCTGCCGATTTTCACCACAGCGCCAATCCTCGAATCGAGCTGCGTCACCTCGTATACCTTCTCGACGCTGCGCCCGCCGTTGGTCAGGCGTATCATCACCGAGCCTTTTCCGTAGCCGCTGGTGCAGAACAGCATGTTGTCGGCGTATACCGGAACGTTGGGGTGTACGCCGTGCCGGTTGATTTGCTCAAACGACCACAGCTTTTTTCCGGTTGCCACGTCAATCCCGATAATGTGCTTCTGCATCATGGTGACTACCTGCGGCGTCTGCTGGTCGCCAAGGTAGATGGGCGAGCAGTACGCCGAAAGGTCGCCATCGCCGGCGCAGCTCCAGAGCAGCTCGCCGGTATTCTTGTTCAGGGCAACGACGTTGTATACTTTTCCGCCGGGCGAGGCTATCAGCTAATCGCCGACAATCAGCGGCGATTCGCATATGCCCCATGTAATATTTAAGCCGTCGAAATCGGTAAGCATGTTCTTTTTCCAAACAATGCTGAGGTCGCTTTCGTTGAGGCAGACAATGTCGCCCAAGCCGGAAATCAGGTACAGCTTGCCGTTGTCGGGCGTTACGGTGCCGCGCGTACCGTTGTAGCTTTTATCCCACTCCGGCCCGTACGCCTTTTTATCCAGCAGCTTGCCGGTAGCGTCAAAGGCGTAAATAAAGCCTGTTCCGTCGGTCATGCCGGTAACGTACAGCTTGCCGGAGGTTGATACGGCAACCGAAGAGTGACCTTCGCCCAAGCCGTCGTAGTGCCAGAGCAGCGGCAGGCCGTCGGCAGGCCATGTTTTCAGCAGGTTTGTTTCCTTGTAAGCGCCTGTACGGTCAAATCTCCACTGAACGATATGCTGCGCCTCCGATAGGAGCGCAATAGCCACCGTAGCGCATAGTAAGCCAATCTTTTTTTTCATAGAATAATAATGTAAAAGTAGTTAATAATAATGTAAAATTGCTTTTGCAACAAGCTAAATTGCAAAGGTATAAAATTTTTATCAAAATCAAGCTTACCAAAAATCATGAGGTAAGCCACGCCTTAAATCGGGAGGCCGTGTTCTTGCTGATATAGATGCGCTCCGGCGTTTCGACGTCGAGCGATACGAGCAGGCGGCTGTCAAACCATACCGTAATTTTTTTTACGCTATCGCGCGCAAGGATAAACTGCTTGTTTGCCCTGATGAAGTCGGAGGGGTTAAGCGAAGAGGCAATCTGCTCCAGCGTTGCGCTGTAGGAGTATCGGCTGCCGTCCTTCAGGTAAACGCTTGTTTCCTTGTTGGTGGTATAGAAGCAGGCTACATCTTTCAGGCAAACGGGCAGCAGCTGGTCTTTAACGGGGATTAGTATCCGGCGCTTGTAGACGGAAGCGGGCGTTAGGCGCGAGAGCTGCGAAAGGTACTGCAAAACGTCGGCGCGCTGCCACTTGCCGAACTTCACCAGCGACGCCTTCAGCTCTTCGGCCTTGATGGGCTTGAGGAGGTAGTCGATGCTGTTCACCTTAAAGGCTTCAATGGCGTACTCGTCGTAAGCGGTGGTGAAGATGATGGGCGTTTCCACCTGAATGTGGTCAAAAATTGCAAAGGCCGAGCCGTCCGACAGGCGAATATCCATCAGTATCAAGTCGGGCGCAGCGCAGGTTTGCAGCCATCGGACGGTCTGGCTGATGCTCTCCGTGTTGCCCGCTATTTCAATGCTGGGGTTAATGTCGGTCAGCATGTTTATCAGGTTATCGCAGGCAACCGTTTCGTCTTCTACAATCAGTACTTTCATATTTCATCAGCTTAATGGTAGATAAACGCTAAAAAGCTTCCCGTCGCTTTCCACCCTGATTTGCCTGTTCATCAGCAGGGCAAAGCGGTTTTCTAAATTTTTCAGTCCCGTGCCGTTGGTTGCGGGGGGCGTGAGCTTCGGGAATACTGGGTTGGAAATCTCCAGCTCGCAGTTTTTGTTCAGCCGAATGCTTGCCTCCATCCTGTGCTGGCTGTCTATGATGTTGTGCTCCACTACGTTATCAATCAGCGGGAGCAGCGAGAGGACGGGAATCCGCAAGCCCCTCTTCTCGTTGGGGACTTCGATGTTGAATACTAACTTATTGGCAAAGCGCACCTCTATTGTGTAGCGCAGCGCCTCCACAAAGGCCAGCTCCTCCTCTAAGGTGACCAACCCTTTCTTTTCGCTTTGCAGAATATAGCGGAACACGTCCGACAGCTTGCTGATGAATACCTGTATGTCCTTATCCTGCCTCCGAATCAAGGCCGAGATGCTGTTGAGCGAGTTGAAGAAAAAGTGCGGGTTTATTTGGTTGGTCAGGGCGTCGCAGCGGCTTTGCAGGTTTTCAATCTTTAGCTGCTCAATCTCCTGCTCCTTCTTTCGCTGCTCAACGTACATGGCGGTGACGTGCCCGATAAAGACGCAAACAACCCCCACCACAAAGAACTGAAAGAGCAGCAGCCCTCCAAAGCAATCCGACTTTTTGTATATGAGCAGCGAAATAACAACATACAGCAGGTAGGCAACGCCCGTCAGCAGGAAAGAGCGTATAGCCCGCCTGGTAAAGGTGCTTGCCGTAATCTTCGTCAGGTTAACGTGCACCAGAAACATAATGAAAGTAAAAAAGAAAAAATACCGGAAAGCAAAGAACATAAAGTACGCTCCCTGCTCGGAGCTGTGAATAGCTTCGACCTCCCACGGCAGACGAGCGATGTTCGGGTAAATAACAAAGATGGCTCCGAGCAGGCTGGCTAACAAATTCTTAGGGACATTGTATTGGTGTATTTTCATGAGGTAACGTTTGCTTAGTTATGCGAAATTAAGCAATTATGCGTAATTCCCAAAAAGTCACCTCTATTACGAAAAAAAGTATCTCAAAAGCGAAAAATACGGGTTATTGATTTTTTTTAATTACGAATGAAACCCTCTCGCTGCTAATTGTCTAAACTCTCGCCGTAAGCTGAAGCATACGGTTAATTAAAGCGCCTATCCTGTGAGACTTGCTGGACATCCCGCTGCTCGGCGAAATGGGATGTGAAACATTGATGCTGATGTTTTTTTATTTATCTTCCTCCAAGTCGTTGCGCAATAGTTTGCCGGTTGTGCCGCTTGGCGTCAACTTTTTGCCCGCTGTCGAGGCTAATGTTGAGGGTGAAGGTTTGCTGGTGGGAGAGAATCCTCGCAGCAGCGTGCATTGACCACGTGAAGCGCGCCTGCACCCTGCGGGTATCGAAAAACTGTATGTAGAAGTCGCTGCGGTTGTAGAACGTGTTTTGGTAGAACGGGTCGCCCCAGTAAAGATGCTCGGCGCTGTATTTTTCGTAGAGCGGCAGCTGGTTTTCGCCAACGTACAGGGTGTTTTTCAGGCCAATACCAAATTTTTCTATCTGCGCTTCGCTAATAAAGCCCGTGGAAAACCGGTAGCCATCGTCAACGCTACGCTCGCGCGAGTACGAGGCCAGCACGCCAACGTTGATGTTGAGCGAATCCAGCAAAAATCCGGCGGGGAAGCTAATTCCCAGGCAGGGGCGCGCCATGCCGTTGTCCACAATGTGCTGGGGAGTGCTGCCGGCAACGGTGGCAAAGTGGTGCATGTAGCTTTGCACGGCCGCATACGCCCTTTTGAGCTGATACCTTCCGGCAATACCCACCAAAAATGCTTCGCGCTGCGTTTCGGTTTGGTGGCCTGCCCAGTCTAACCAAATGTCCGTGTGCCACCGGTCGCCGAATATTCTCCAAAATATGTTGGCGGAGTTCAGCCGCAGGTTGGTGATGGAGTCGTAAAAGAGGGCGTTGGGGTAGTCGGCAAGCAGGTGGCGCGCGGGGAAAGCGCCCACGTAGAGCTCAAAGGGCTTGCTGTGGTAGTGGTAGTAGGCAATATACTCTACCTGATCTACACCCTTGTCGGCGCTGCCAAAGTAGCGCTGTAGCCCAACGCCCGCGCGCAGGTGGTGCACGCTGTCGAAGCGCAAGCCGACTTCGGGAGCAAGCCATGCGCCGAGGATGCTCTGCGGTATTTGCCGCTGCTCCGGCTTGTACTCGCGGTTGTCGGCAAAGGAAAAGAAAGTAGCGCCCCACTCGGGCTGCACCCTCTGCGCGGCGCAAAGGTTGGCGATGGTCAGCAGGAGCGCTAAATTGAAAATTTTCATAATTCAAAGATTCAAAGATTTCAGATAAGGAAACATTCCAAATTGTCACTTTGCCATGCAAAAGTACAGTTTTTTTTGTTATTTTTGCAAGCTAAATAAAAAGTGGGGGGAATGGAGACATTCTCTTACACCCAAGCAAATAACAAACAGCCGGCAATAGCCGCTGATAGCTACTAATCCTCAACAGCCAATTTGCCGGAGGAATAAAATATTTTGATGAAGTTAGCATTACAAAAAAAGACCAAAATAGTTGCCACTATATCCGACCACAAGTGCGATGTGGAATTTTTGCAGGATCTCTACGAAACGGGAATGAACGTTGTGCGTATCAACACCGCGCACCAAACGCCCGAAAGGTCGATGAAGATTGTAGAGAATGTGCGCAAGGTATCCACAAAAATAGCCCTCTTGGTCGACACCAAAGGCCCCGAAATCCGCACAACGGCGATGGTAGACGATGCCGGCTTTGAGGTCGCAACGGGCGATACCGTCAGGATGTCGGGCAACCCCGACGCCCTGTCGCACCGCGAGGCGCTGTACGTAAGCTACGCCGGATTTGTGGGCGACGTGCCGCTTGGCGCTTCCGTGCTCATCGACGACGGCGACGTGCAGCTGACGGTAGTGGACAAAAATTCGGATTTCCTGCTCTGCGAAGCCCAAAACAGCGGAACGCTCAAGGGGCGCAAAACCGTCAACATCCCCGGCGTACCAATACACCTGCCGTCGCTCAGCAGCAGAGACGTGGAGTACATAGGCTGGGCGATGGACAACAACATCGACTTCATTGCCCACTCCTTTGTCCGCACAAAGGAGGATGTGCTGGCGGTGCAAAAGGTACTGGACGAGCGCAGAAGCCGCATTAAAATTATTGCAAAAATCGAAAACCGGCAGGGCGTGGAGAATATCGACGAAATTTTGGACTGCTCCTACGGCATCATGGTGGCGCGCGGCGACTTGGGCGTAGAGGTGGAGTTTGAGGAAATTCCGGGGATTCAAAAAATGCTCATAGAAAAATGTCAGGCGTGCGGAAAGCCCGTGATTATTGCCACGCAGATGCTGCACAGCATGATAATGCACCCCCGCCCCACCCGCGCCGAAATAACCGACGTGGCCAACGCCATCTACCAGCGCACCGACGCTATTATGCTGAGCGGAGAAACGGCCAACGGAGCCTACCCCGTGGAGGCGGTGCGCACCATGAGCAAAATTGCCATTGCGGTGGAAAAAAACTTGCAGCCCTACGAGCGTCAGCCCAACGTGGGCATACAGGACAAAGTAGCCATTGTGCTCGCCAAATCTGCTGTACAGGCAAGCCGCGAGCTGCCCATCCGCGCCCTCGTGACCGACACCTACTCCGGCCGCGTGCCGCGCTATCTGGCGGCGTTTCGCGGCAACATTCCCGTGTTTGCGCTTTGCTACCTCGACGCCCTCACGCGGGAGCTGTCGCTGTCGTACGGCGTGTACTGCTACCCCGCAACGCCAATCAAGAACAACGACGAATTTTTGCGCTACGCCATGCGCTTCCTGCGCGACCAGGGCTGCATTAGCAGCGGAGACATGGTAGCAGTCATGGCGGGTAACTACTACTCCAAGGGCGCTACCACCTACTTAGAAATCGGCGTTGTGCAAAACCTGATAAGCGAGCTGAATCAGGAAGCTTACTATGCGTCATAACCTCCTGCTGATAGTGGCCTTAGCGCTTGCGCCAACGGCAAGCCCCGCGCAACCCGACAGCGAGCTGGCGGACAACGATGACGACATCACCGTTGAGGCGCTGCAAGCGCTTAAGTACGACCGTTGTCAGGATGCGCTGAACATGCTTCTGGAGGAGGAGCGCAGCGCAGACACGCTCAGCCGGATTCACCGCCGCCTCAAAGCCGAAGCCTTCATCTGCCTTGGCTCCTACGAAAATGCTCTTGCCATTTACAG
>JAIRXY010000009.1 GCA_031268055.1 Prevotellaceae bacterium
AACTCTACGATATGGTCGTCAGATGGGTTGCCGAAAAATAATTTTTCGGGTGTCCCAGTGCGGAAAACAGGAAAGAGCAAAACAACCGGATACGTTTTCAACGATATCGTTACTGAGCAATCATCTTCTACCCTTTATTTTCCAACGAGCTCAGTAGCAGTGGATTACACAATACAAACACGACCTCATTACCTCATTTTTATTGTTGTCTTGCTACGGAAATACGGCGTGTCGTACCGCTATTTTGCAAGGTTTTTTCGTCTTTTTTTCAATCTGATAAGCTAATCGAAAAAACTTTTGAGACAGCCCTCTTGCTGCGTACAGGCTGCACCGTGGAGAAGCTACGCCGTCAATCTTCTCGGCGAAATTCCACGTACTGCGGGGTTGTGGGCACGTAGCTTTCGTCGTCCCACAGCGAGCTGGTGAGCATCAGGTCGGCGCTGTAGCGGTTGCAGGCAATCGGGACGTTGTGCACCCGGCATTGGCGAAGCAGCATCATGATGTCTGCCTCGTGGGGCTGGGCGTTCAGGTCGTCAATCAGGAAGATGGCCAAATCGATTTTTTTGCGCACCACCATAGCGGCAATTTCGGCGTCGCCGCCCAGCGGACCGGAGTTCATGCGGGTAATATCCGCCGTCACTCCATTTTTTGCGTACGCATCCGCTACCAGCTTTCCGGTAGTTCCGGTGCATATAAGGTGGTGCTTGGAAAGAAAATCGGAGTTAAATACCGCCCACTCTACCATATCTACCTTGCGGCGATCGTGCGCTACCAGCGCTATTGTAAGACACTTTTTCATATGCTCAATTTTTGTAAATTATTCTCTTTGCTCTTCAATTCAAAATCGCTACAAATCAAAACCCCAGCAGCCAAAGTACAAAAGTAAAGAAAATTTGGCGAGAAATCGGGTGGAAAGCGAAATTATTTCTGCCTTACCGTTCAAAATCAATTCACATTTGGCCTTTCCAAGCCATATCCGCTCTTTTTATCCTCGCGCGTGAGCATGACGGCAACGAGCAGCGACAGCACGGCAAACGCGGTAAAAATTAGCATGGGGATGGTGTAGTCGTATGATATTGTCCCCTCGTCCGACGCCGTTTTGCAGAAGCGGTCGAGCACAACCCCAATCAGGTATGGCACCACCATAAGCCCAATGTTTTGCACCCAAAAGATGAGGGAGTATGCCGTTCCCAGCTGCTTTTCGGGGATTATTTTCGGCACCGACGGCCACATTGCCGACGGCACCAGCGAAAAAGCTACGCCCAACGCCACCATCAAGCCCACGGCGTATATCCAGCTGCTAACGCCGGGTGCGGCAAACAGGGCATGAATCCCCACCAGCATCAGCGCCCCGATAATCATGATGGTTGCGCCCCTGCCTTTTTTGTCGTAAATGCTGCCAAAGAGCGGCGTAAGCAGAATAGCGCCAAACGGCAGCAAGCCCGGAATAAGCCCCGCCCACTCCTCGCTAACTCCAAATTTGTTCACCATAAGGTCTGTGGCATACTTGAGGAAGGGAAAAACGCAAGAGTAAAACAGCACGCAAAGCAGGGCAATCAGCCAAAAGCCGTAGCTGGTCAGCACAAGCTTTACGTCCGAGAGCTTAAATTCATCCTCGGTTGAGGCTTCGACGTTGCCGGATTGCCTATCGAACTTTTTGTCGAACAGCGTGTAGATAAAAAAGAAGAGCAGCCCAATGACAAGCAGCGTTAGCCCAAATAGCACAGCGTGCGAAACTCCGCCAAAGTACTTTGCCAGAGGGTTGGAAAAAACGAGCGCAATGGCCGTCCCAATGCGCGCAACCGATACTTGCAGCCCCATAGCCAGCGCCATTTCGTGCCCCTTAAACCACTTCACAATTGCCTTGGTGACGGTGACTCCGGCAATCTCTGCGCCCACCGCAAATATGGCAAAGCCAACGGAGGCAAATACTACCTGCGCCTTTACGCCGGCCACTACGCCCTGCACGGGCAAAATGCCGGCCAACGCCAAATACTTAACGCTTGCGCCAACTACCATAATGCTGGCCGCAAGCATTCCGGTGAAGCGAATCCCTTTCTTGTCGAGCAGCAGGCCACCCAGAAAAAGCATTAGCAAGAATACGTTAAACCAGCCGTATGCGCTGGTAAACAGCCCGTAGTCTGCGCTGCTCCAGCGCTCAATTCCCTCGAGCATGCCCTTGAGCGGAGACATTACATCGGTCATAAAGTAGGCCGCCATCATGGTGAACGACACAACGCCAAGCGCCGTCCAACGCGCCCATTTTGATTGATTTAAAGATTGCTTCATGGTGAAAAGATTAAAGTGAGCGGCAAAAGTACGCATTTTTTTTCTATTTTTGCTGCCCAAATATCGTTAGAATGTAAATATGAATTTGAACAAATTTGGCATAATCTTTGATATGGACGGCACCATCATTGACAACATGCCGTACCACATGCAGGCGTATCGGATATTCAATGAGCGCCATAGCATCAAAATGGGCGATGAAGAATTTCTGAAAAAAACAAGCGGAAAAACCAACGATGATATTATGCGCTTGCTCTTTGGCAGCAGCATTTCTGCCGAAGAAATAGCCGCGCTCTCAAGCGAGAAGGAATCGCTGTATCGCGAGCTGTACCGACCTTACGTCAAGTTGAGCAAGGGGCTGGACAGCCTGTTCGGGCAGCTGCAAGCGCGCCATATTCCAATGTGCGTTGGCTCGTCGGCGCCCGATGAAAATATAGATTTGGTGCTCGACGGACTTAATATTCGCAAGTACTTCAAGGCCGTCATCAACTCCTCACAGGTAAAAAAAGGAAAGCCCAACCCCGAAGTGTTTCTCAAGGCGGCAGAAGCCATGCACCTTGCCCCCGCGCAGTGCATAGTTGTCGAAGACGCTGTGATAGGTATAGAAGCCGCGCGCAACGCCGGAATGAAGGTGATTGCCGTGGCGCAGATTATGTCGCACGAAGC
>JAIRXY010000016.1 GCA_031268055.1 Prevotellaceae bacterium
GCTTTCATGCAGGTTTCGTAGTGGGGATTAGGCTCAATGCCGCCAAACTCCAGCCATTCGAAGCCGGCAAGCGCCGCCTTCACCTGCTCGTACACGCCGTTTTTCTTGATGCTGCCGCCGCCGTAGGTAAGCAGCACCTTAGCGCCGGAGGGTATTTCGTTGGCCAGCTTAGCAATAGTTTGCCTGCCAAAAATAATCTTGACAGGGTTGAGGTAGGAGAAATTTTCCATTAGCAATTAGTGGGTTAAAAGTTGTTTGACTATAGATGCATTTTTGAAACCGCTAAGTTAGCAAAATTATTCATTGCTGACGTTGCCGGGGCATCTTTGTTTTGGCAATTGGCAAAGGAAATTTCAAATTACGCTTGGGTAATACTCAGCCTGTTGTAGCCAATCTCCCAAATCTTTTACCAAAGCAATAGCGATTGATAGCCCGAACTTTGGCGAATACTTTTTTAGGATAAACACTTGCAGATGTTGCAAAAAGTTTTTACCTTTGCCCTCAAAAATAAAAAACAAATGACACAACGTTTTCCTTATAGCGTACTGCACTTTCATCGCCATCACGATGAATAGCGCTCGCTATGCAGATGTTGTAACCGTCAGTAACAGGAGGTTTGCACTTGTCTGCAAGCCTTTTTTTTTTGAAATATAGAGTTTACGTTAGATAACCATCAACATGCTAAAAATTGCCATTCAGAAATCCGGCAGGCTAAGCGAAAAGTCGCTGGAGCTGCTCGCCGAGGCGGGCATCAACGTTGCCAACAGCGACCGTAAGCTTGTAGCGCAAGCGTCCAACTTTCCCATAGCGCTGCTGTACCTTCGTGACGACGATATTCCCCAGTGCGTATACGACGGCGTTGCCGATGTTGGCGTGGTGGGCGAAAATGTGCTGCTCGAAACGGGCTACAAGCTCGACGTTGTAGAGCGGCTTGGGTTTGGGAAGTGCCGCATGTCGCTCGCTATTCCCAAGTCCGAAAAATACGACGGCATAGCATGGTTTAACGGGCGAAAAATAGCCACGTCGTACCCCAAAATTTTACAGGATTTTCTCAACAAAAACAGCGTTCAGGCCAGCATCCACCACATCAGCGGCTCGGTAGAAATCTCTACGGGGGTGGGCATTGCCGACGCCATTTTTGACATCGTCAGCTCGGGCAGCACGCTGATTAGCAACGGGCTTAAAGAGGTAGACGTAGCGCTGCACTCGGAGGCGGTAATGGTGGGAAAAAGGGCTCAGCTGGAGCAGGAGCCAGAAAAAATTGCTACGCTGGAAAAGCTGATGTTTCGCCTTCAAGCCGTGCAAAAAGGACGAAAGAGCAAGTACGTCATGCTAAACGCGCCGGCGGCAAGCGTAGAAAAAATCATCTCCGTAATCCCCGGCATGAAAAGCCCAACGGTTGTTCCGCTGGCGCAGGAGGGCTGGTGCTCCGTCCACTCTGTGCTCCCCGAAGGCCAAATCTGGGAAATTATCGACCAGCTGCACAGCTTGGGGGCGCAGGGAATTTTGGTGATGCCAATTGAAAAGATGATTTTGTAGAATTTTTTTTCTATGGAAATTTTCATAAAACGACACGGGCTGCAAGCCCCGCGCCAGCAGAGTTATTCACAGGAAACCCCTATGGGGGTTTTCATGCGTTTGCCATAATTTTTCATTGCAAAATTCCGAATTTATATATTTTAAACATTTTTTTTACAGCCGTAAACCCTGAGATATAATGGATGTAGTCCGATACCCTGATATGGCCGATGTGGAGCGCATTTTGCAGCGGCCGGCGCAAAGCGTAGAGCATCTTCGCGAGCCTGCAATGGAGGTCATTAACAGCGTGCGCAAGGATGGCGATGCTGCGCTACAACGCTACACGCTGCAATTCGACAAGGTGATAATTGATTCGTTTGCCGTCAGCAAAGCCGAATTTGACGAGGCCGAACGCCGAACGCCGCCTGAGCTGAAAATCGCCATTGAGTTAGCCGCAAGCAATATCAAAACATTTCACGCGGCACAAAAGCAGGAGGTAGAAAAAATCACCACCATGCCCGGCGTTACGTGCTGGCGCAAGAGCGTTGGCATTGAGCGCGTAGGATTGTACGTGCCGGGGGGCAGCGCCCCGCTGTTCTCTACGGTACTCATGCTCGGCATTCCGGCGCAGCTTGCCGGATGCGCGCGCGTTGTGCTGTGCACGCCACCCAACAAAGGCGGCAAGGTGCACCCAGCCATCCTTTACGCCGCCAAGCTGGTTGGGGTGACGGAGGTTTACAAGGTTGGCGGCATGCAGGCTATTGCCGCGCTCGCCTTTGGCAGCAAGAGCATTCCCCGCGTTGACAAAATATTCGGGCCGGGCAACGCCTACGTAACGGCGGCAAAGCAGCTCGTAAGCAACATGGGCGTGGCCATTGATATGCCCGCGGGGCCGTCGGAGGTGATGGCGCTGGCGGACAGCAAGTGCAACCCGTCGTTCATTGCAGCCGACCTGCTGTCGCAGGCCGAGCACGGCGCGGATAGCCAAGTGACGCTGGTGTCCGACAGCCTAAGCACAATAACCCAAACGCTCAAAATTTTGCAGCAGCAGCTCAAGGAGCTGCATCGAAAAGATATTGCCTCCAAAGCGCTGGAAAAAAGCAAGGCGCTGCTGGTAAAAAACGAAGATGAAATGGTCTGCGTGGCGAACATCTACGCCGCGGAGCACCTCATCATCGCTACGCAAAATGCAGAGCAGCTCGCCGAAAAGATAGTAAACGCCGGCTCCGTCTTCATAGGCCCCTACTCGCCCGAGAGCGCAGGCGATTACGCCTCGGGAACAAACCACGCCCTGCCAACAGCGGGATACGCGCGCGCGTTCAGCGGCGTTAGCGTGGACAGCTTCGTGAAGAAGATAACCTTTCAGCGCCTTACGCAAGAGGGCGTAAGGAATGTTGGCGCTATTGTGGAAGCTATGGCCGAAGCCGAAGGATTACAGGCGCATAAAAACGCTATCCACTTGAGAATACAGTAGATGCGCGATTACACCTTAACTAAAAATTTCTATAATGGTAAACATTGAAACCCTTGTACGGAAAAATATCAGGGAGCTCAAGCCCTACTCCACGGCGCGCAGCGAGTTTGCAGGCGAGGCTTCTGTATTTCTTGACGCTAACGAAAACCCCTACAACTCTCCGTACTCCCGCTACCCCGACCCCATGCAGCGGGAGCTGAAGCACGCCATTGCCGCGCAAAAAAATGTGGCGGTAGAGCAAATTCTGCTGGGCAACGGCAGCGATGAGCCTATTGACTTGTTAATCAGGATGTTCTGTGAACCTCAGCAGGACAACATTGTTGCCATTGCGCCTACCTACGGCATGTACAAGGTAGCCGCCGACGTCAACAACGTGGAGTACCGCAAAGCGCCGCTCAACGAGCAGTTCGACTTTTGCGCGGACGACCTGCTGAAGGTCGCCGACAGTCACACCAAGCTGATTTGGCTATGCTCGCCCAACAACCCCACCGGCAACAGCCTCAACCGTCAGGAAATTGTAAAAACCATCGAGGCCTTTTCCGGCGTTGTTGTGCTCGACGAAGCCTACATTGACTTTTCAACGCATACAACGTTTCTGCAAGACCTGCATAAATACCCAAATCTTGTGGTGCTGCAAACTTTCTCAAAAGCTTGGGCGCTGGCCGGCGTGCGGCTGGGGATGGCGTTTGCGGCGGCAGAAATTATCGCCACGCTCAGCAAGATTAAGTACCCCTACAACATCAGCGTGCTGGCGCAGCAACATGCGCTACAGCAAATTTTGCAGCGCAAGGACGAGGTAGCCCAATGGGTGCAAACGCTGCTGGCCGAGCGCACAAAGCTGCAAGCGGCGCTGGCCTCGCTGCCCTGCGTGCAGCACATTTACCCCTCCGACGCCAACTTTCTTTTGGTAAAAACTACCAACGCCAACGCCATATACAATCGCTTGGTAGGCCGCGGGGTGATAGTTCGCAACCGCCATAGCGTTGAGCTGTGCGCAGGCTGCCTGCGCATTACGGTGGGCACGCCACAGGAAAACGCTACGCTGCTGGAGTTGCTGGCCTCCGACGAGATGAAAACGCTGTAAAACCCTTGCGCGACCTTACGTCGCTGCAACAAAATTCAAAATTCATGAAACGCTGCCTTTTTATCGATAGAGATGGTACGCTCATCAAAGAGCCTGCCGACGAGCAGGTAGATAGCCTCGAAAAGCTGGAGTTTGTTCCGGACGTATTTCGCGCCCTATACCACATTGCCAACGAGCTCGATTTTGAGCTGGTGATGGTCACCAACCAAGATGGCTTGGGTACGGATTCTTTTCCCGAAAAAGACTTTTGGCCTGTGCAAAACAAGGTAATCCGCTGCCTCGAAAATGAGCGCATCAAGTTTGACGACATTTGCATTGACAAATCCTTTCCGCACGAAAACTTACCCACGCGCAAGCCGGGTATTGGCCTGCTGAAAAAATACACGGAGGGCGATTACGACTTGGCCGGCTCGTTCACCATTGGCGACAGGCTTACCGACGTGCAGCTTGCCGAGAACTTGGGGGCAAAGGCCATTCTCATTGGCCACGAAAGCCGCAAGGCAGAGCTCGCGGAGAAGGGGCTGTCGGGCTGCTGCGCGCTGGCCACGGAGGACTGGATGAAGATTTACGAATTTTTGAAGTGCGAAACGCGCACGGCCAAGGTAACCCGCACAACCGCCGAAACGGATATCTGCGTGCAGCTCGAGCTGGACGGCAGCGGAAAATCGCAAATCTGCACGGGGCTTCACTTCTTTGACCACATGCTGGAGCAGATAGCGCGCCACTCGAGCTGCAACCTGACCATTGCCGCCAAAGGCGACCTGCACGTTGATGAGCACCACCTCATTGAGGATGTTGGCATTGTGCTTGGCGAGGCTATCTACAAGGCGCTGGGCAGCAAGCGCGGCATTGAGCGGTACGGCTTTGTGCTCCCCATGGATGACTGTCTTGCGCAGGTGGCGCTGGACTTCGGCGGACGCGCATGGCTGATTTTTGAGGCGGACTTTAAGCGAGAAAAAATTGGAGATTTTCCTACGGAAATGGCGTACCACTTCTTCAAGTCGCTGAGCGACGCCGCCAAAATGAACTTGAACATAAAAGCGGAGGGTGACAACGAGCACCATAAGCTGGAGGCTATCTTTAAGGCGTTGGCGCGCGCTATAAAATCCGCCGTGAAGCGCGACGCGCTGGGGTACGAGCTGCCATCGACAAAAGGAAAGTTCTGAGGAAATTTTGAATTTTGAATTTTGAATTTTGAATTTTGAATGAAATCCTCTTTCTATTTTGTCTGAATCAGAATTTACAGGATTCACAGGATTCACAAGATTCACAGGATTCACAGGATGCACAGGATGCACAGGATGCACAGGATTCACAGGAAACCCTCTACGGGGGTGGGCATGCGTTTGCTATGGTTTTTTATCTGACAATAGCGAAAATAATAGGTTATTATTTGCTTGTACAACGTTTTTAATTTTATCGAATAATGGTGATTTTTGATTTTATCCGCCGTCAGGCTCATTCAAAATTCAAAATTCAAAATTCAAAATTTGAGCCATGAGCTACATGCGGCTTTGCTGCGGGGCAGCAGCGTGCCTATTTTTCTCCCTTTCGCTTTGCGCACAAAAGGTAAGCGTGGGTTTGTTCTTTGATGTACCCGTCAAGGCGGCAACGTTTACAGTGCAAAGCGGCAGCTATGCCATCATTGTGGATGATACGCTGCTGATTGCTGCGCTCGACAGGGGCGCTTCCATGCAACTGCTGCACAGCAATGGCGGATTAAGGGTGCGCATTGCGGGCGACAACATGGGGACATTCGCCTCTGTAAAGGCGGTAGGCATGGGCGACGAAGGGATTTTTTCGATCATCGGCGCCAACCCTCAGCTTTCCTCGCGCAGCTATGCTCAGCACGCCTTTATCCGCAGCGCCAACGACGGCAGCGGCTTGCTAATTGTCAACCAGCTCAACGAGGATTTTTACCTGAGCGGCGTGGTGGAGGCCGAAACGGGCTGCTCGGCTAAGCCCGAATTTTTCAAAACGCAAGCCATACTTTCGCGCACTTACCTCTACGCGCACTTCAACCGCCACGCCAAAGACGGGTTTAACCTCTGCGACGGCGTACACTGTCAGGCCTACAAAGGCTTGCTAACGCGCTGCCGGCGCATTCGCACCGCCGTAGACGAAACCGAAGGAACTATTGTAATTGACTCGGAAAAGCGCCCCATAACACCGTCGTTTCACGCCAACTGCGGCGGGCAAACCAGCCACTCCGAAAATGTGTGGCGCGAAAAGCTCCCCTACCTGCGCTCGGTAAAGGACGACTATTGCAAGCAGCAGCAGGGCGCGCGGTGGCAAAAGCGCATCGCGCTGACCGAATGGCGCGGCTACATGAGCCAAAACGGTATTCGCGTAAAGAACTCCAAGCAGCTTGAGCTTGCGCAGCCGTCGCGCAAAAAATACTACGAAGTGGGCGGAAAAAAAGTAGAGCTGACCAAAATACGCCAACGCTTTGGGCTACGCTCCACCTTTTTTGACGTCAGGGTAGTTGGCGGCGATGTGGCGCTCACGGGCAGAGGCTATGGTCACGGCGTTGGCATGTGTCAGGAAGGCGCTATACAAATGGCGGAGCAGGGGGCTAAGTGCGAAGATATTCTGCGGCATTACTATAAAAACACCAGCATCATCAGCTTTAACCAAGCCCACAGCACGCCGGCCATGCGGCAGGACAGCATGCTTTACCTTTTTAACCCGTGGCGCAACGAAACACCCGATACTACTACGTTCATTGACGACCAAGTGATGCAAAATAAGTAGCATGTAGTGATTGATATTTCGCTAAATTCCTGTACCATAGCGACATGACAACCATTACATGCTACTTATTTTGCATTACTTAGGTAGCTTACTTCCGGCTACTTCAGGGGCAGCAGCTCTACGGATTTGTAGAATATTTCGGCGCCTTCCAGCTGGAGCAGTATTTTCCCTTCGGCTACCGAAAGGTTGGTGGCTTCGTTGACTTTCTGGCCGTTTACGTAGTGCTCTGAGGTGTTGTCTATGCAAATAATTTCGATGGTGTTCCACGCCGGCGCAGGTTTTTCAAAATTGTCGGTGCGCACAATGCGGTAAGGCTGCCCTTCGGGGCTCAAGTTCGGTGATTCGAGCGTTGAGCCGCCTACCGTGTAGTAGTCGCCGCAATCATTCTCCTGCACCTGACACTCAATGGAGAGCGGCCAAAGGTCGTTGTCCGCCGTGTCGGAAAAATGGTAGAGGATGCCGCTGTCGCGCGGGGCATTTTCGCGCGGCGCATATTTTTTCTCGCCCCAGCGGAAAATTGCACGGAGGTAATAGTTTTTGTAGGAATCGCTTGTGCAAAGGTAGCCCATAGAGGCGCCGTCAAAGTGCAGCGTTCCGTTTTCTACCGCAAAAGCGCCTTCCACATCGTTGTTTTCACCATAAGCTTTGGTGTAGGTGTACCAGCCCGTTAAATCTTTCCCGTTAAACAGGGAAAGCCGTTGCGCCGTGCCGTCGGTTAGCTTCGTAAACGAGGATTTGTCCTTGTGCGCTTTCAGGATAGCAGGCACGTCCTGCGCGCTTTCACAGGACGCAAGCACGATACAGGAAAGTATCGCTGCCATAAAAATGCGTGTGTGCTTCATAAAGAATAAAAATTAATGTAAATGAGGTTCTCTGCTTTTACTTTACCAGCGGGCAATTCAACAAGTAGTCCAAGCTGATTTTCACGCTCTCGGCAGGCGCATAGCTGTACTGCTCCACCTCCACAATCAGGTATTTTGTGCCGGCCGTGGCGAGGTGGTTAAAGATAGCGTCGAAGCCAACCATGCCGCTTTGCCCCAACTCCTTATGGTCTTTGATGTGCAGCAGGGTAAAGCGTCCGGGGTACTTTTGAAAATACTCCACCGGGCTTTGCCGACCCATGACTGTCCAGTAAACGTCCATTTGGAAAAAAACATATTCGGGGTTAGTATGCTCCAGCATGTAGTCGTACATCAGTACGCCTTCTACCGGAGTAAATTCATGCGCATGGTTGTGGTAGCCAAACAGCATCCCGCTTTCCTTG
>JAIRXY010000106.1 GCA_031268055.1 Prevotellaceae bacterium
GCAGCGTAATTCTCATAATGGTTTGCAGCTTGCTTGCGCCCAGCGCAAGGCTGCCGGTGCGGTAGGAGTTGGGGATAGCTTTGAGCGCCTCCTCGGTGGTGCGGATAATCAGCGGCAAAATCAGCAGCCCCAAGGTGAGGGAGCCTGCAATGATGGAGTCGCCAAAACCAAAGGTGTTGACGAATAGCGCCATGCCAAACAGCCCAAAAATGATGGAGGGGATACCCCCAAGGTTATTGGTCATGACGCGGATAAACCGCACCGCCAGCCCATTCCCTGCATACTCGCTGATGTATATTCCGGAGGCAAGCCCCACCGGAAAAGCGAAGATAACGCTGCCCGCTATCAGGCACAGCGTCCCAACGATGGCGGGGAATATGCCGCCGGAGGTCATGCCGTCTGCCGGAGCAGCGGTGAGGAACTCCCAAGTGATGGCGCTCATGCCGTTGTACGCTATAAAACCCAGCATCCAAAACAGTATCCCAACTACCAGCAAGCTCAGAGCACGAAAGAGGATGAAGGCTATTTTTTGCTTTACGTTCTTATCCATCAGGGCGTAATTTTTCTATAAATTTTCCTTTTTTACAGCGTAAAGCAAGGCAAAAAAGATTACGAGCCGAAAAAGATATTGTTACAAGTCGGTTAAAAATTATCCATCTCCATACTGCAACATGTAAGATTATAGGGAGCAAGGTAAGACCTCTTAGAAAATTACGCAACCGAACAACTTGAAGCGCTCACGAGCGATGGATGAATGATATTGCAGGAGGGGGTAAATTGTACAATTATTCAGCTCGTGCGATATAACGTTCGCAAGCTAACCAAATTTTGGCGATGTTTAGCCTAAAACATTCTTGCCACCTCTTTTTTGAGCTGCCGTATGGCGTTGCCGGTGGGAAGCTCGTTGCTCACGTGCCACTCCAGCAGCTTTTGCGCCAGCTGTATGGAGGGATCGCTCGGCGAAAGCGACGAGGCGCACGTGTTGATGCACGAAATTGTGCTGTTTTTTGTTACGGAGATTACGCTCCAGAGCTCCGGCGATACGTACATTTGCTGCGAAAGGTTATGCTCAAACTCGGAGCGCACCGCGGCAATCAGCTCGCCGTGCAGCTCGGCGTTGGTGGCGGTGGGGCGGTGGAGGCGCAGCACCAGCGATTCGGGCGAAATACGCTCCAGCAGCACCAGCAAGCGCTCATGCGCCTGTAGGCGTAGCGGCAGGGTAATTTCTTTGGTAGCAGACAGCAGCTGCACGTTGCGCCGGTGGCTTTCGGCTGCCAGCATTTTGCGCAGCACCATATACACCGCGCCAAACAGCATTAACCCTGATGCCAGCGACGCTATCAAAAGTTGAGCAAAAATGTCCATGTGGTAAGAGCTGAGATTAATTGAGTATTACCCTACAAAAATACAACTTTGTTCAAACTTTGCAAATATGCCTACTCCGGCAGGATTCTTCAGCCTGCCGCCCCTCACCTCACAACAGCTAAGGTCCGCAGGGCTTTTGCGCGAAGCGTGCGCCACGGCAGCCGAGCCTTTTTCCGCATAAAAAGTTTTTCGCTCCGTGCACTTGTAAGATTCGCGATTTTCGTGTAAGTTTGCATTTTGCTGCTGCTTGTTCGTGTAGCAGCTTATGCAGAATAAAAAAATCACAGTAAGTATATGGAAGAAATTGTCGAGCTGCTTATAGAGCTACTCAAAAAGCACAACAGGGTTTCGCTACCCGGCATGGGCGCTTTTGTGGCGAGTCCGCAAGCTGCCACTGTCGACAAAGGCAAAATTATGCCGCCAACCAAGAAAGTTGCTTTCGTGAAAACGGAAATATGGAATGACGGCCTGCTGGAGCAGCTGTACGCCACGCGTCACGAAGTTAGCGTAGAGGATGCCCGCGAAAAATTATACCGCATTATTGCCGATATTCGGTTTGAGCTGGATTCCAACGGTAAGGTCACGCTGCCCGGCTTGGGAATGCTCAGGCAAACGGCTTCGCGCGATGTTACCTTTGGGTTGGTAAAAAACCTGAATTTACGGAAAGATTCCTACGGGCTGGACGAGGTGAAAATTGCTCCCGACAAAACGCCGGAAAGCGCTGAAAGAAGCACAAAGCTTGCCGACAAGAAAAGCAATGTTCCGCTGCTCGTGCTGCTCTTTATCATACTTGCTGCCATAGCTGCCATAGCGCTGTTCCTCTTGCTTAGCCACATTCACGACAATAACAACCTCGAAGCTTTGATAACAACACAGGTAGCGCCGCAGCCTACCTCCGATGTACCGCCTGAGCAAGGCACGCCTAATAGCGACCCGGACGAAGCAGCAGAGCAGCCCGATTCGCCGAAAGCAGACGAGCCAGCTCTGGTGGCGAAACCGCCAAAGGTTACTCCGCGCTGCGAATTTTGCACGGTAGTAGCCAGCTTCAACACGCTCGAAGGCGCCAGAGCAAAGGAGCAAAAGTATAAGAGCATGGGCTACAAGCCGAGGGTGGTAAGCGGCGGAAACAACCGCTACCGCGTAATGCTGGGCTGCTACCCAACTGTTGACGCCGCAAAAAAAGGGCTGACCGAAGCCGCAAA
>JAIRXY010000140.1 GCA_031268055.1 Prevotellaceae bacterium
CAACCGACAAGGCCGACGATGTAGGTAAAATTATCAAAGCCATTATCGTAAAGTACACGTAAGAAAAAAACCTCAAAAACGGCCACATGACCATACTAATCGTAATCATAGCGCTTGCCCTCGTTTTCGACTATATCAACGGATTTCACGACGCTGCTAACTCCATCGCCACGGTTGTCTCGTCAAAAGTGCTAACGCCAACGCAAGCGGTGATATGGGCGGCAGTGTTCAACTTTGTGGCCTACTTTATCGCCAAGTTTATCATCGGGGGCTTTGGCATTGCCGACACCGTCTCCAAAACCGTCGACATGAGCTTTATCGACAACCCGTCGCTCGTCATTATTGCCGGATTAATCGCCGCCATCATCTGGAACCTTGTTACGTGGTGGCTTGGTATTCCCTCCTCGTCGTCGCACACGCTCATTGGCGGGTTTGCCGGCGCGGGCATTGCAGCGTCCGGCTTCGAGTCGGTACACGCGGGGGTTATCGGTATCATTGCGCTGTTTATTGTGGTAGCGCCGCTTATCGGCATGGTGGCCGGCAACATCATTACGCTGATAACGTTTCACCTTATCCGTCGGGCTAAGCCCTCCAAAGCCGAGAGCTGGTTTAAGCGCACGCAGCTCATCTCCTCCGCGGCGCTCAGCATTGGGCACGGGCTCAACGATTCGCAAAAAGTCATGGGGATTATAGCCGCAGCCCTCATTGCCAACAGCAGCTCGCAGCAGCTGCCCAGCTGGATGCAGATGAGCTCCATGTCCGACATGCACGACTGGATACCCATAGGATGCTTCACCGCTATTGCCCTTGGGACGGTGAGCGGCGGATGGAAAATAATGAAAACTATGGGCAACCGCATTACAAAAATTACGCCGATAGAAGGATTTTGTGCGCAAACGGCGGGAGCAATCACCCTGTTTATTACCGAAGTTCTACACGTGCCGGTGAGCACCACCCACGTGATTACGGGGAGCATTATTGGGGTGGGGTCAATAAAAAGGTTGTCGGCTGTGCGCTGGGGCGTGACCGTCAACCTGCTCTGGGCATGGATATTGACCATCCCCCTGAGCGCTCTGCTGGCCGCAATGCTTTACGTAGTAGTTGCGCGCATCTGCTAAAACCTGTGCGGACGCGCCGTACGGCGGCAAAGCGCCGCGGCTACGGCCTCACCTGTCCGCTACCCTCAACAATCCACTTGTACGTGCACAGCTCGGCCAGCCCCATCGGGCCGCGGGCGTGCAGCTTTTGCGTGCTGATGCCAACTTCGGCGCCGAGGCCAAACTGCGCGCCATCGGTGAAAGCGGTGGAAACGTTGGCGTATACGCAGGCGGCGTCCACCATTCGCTGAAAGAAAGCAATATTTTTTTCGCTTGCCGAAACAATACACTCGCTGTGCATTGTGCCGTGCGCGTTGATAAAATCAACCGCCTCTTCCACGCCGTCCACCGTTTTCACGGCCATCTTGTAGTCCAAAAATTCGCAGCCGTAGCGCTCCGGAGCTGCCCGCTGTAGCAGGCTGTCGGGGTAGCAGCCTTGCAGCGCGGCAAGTGAGGCTTCGTCGGCAAAGAGGGTAACGCCGGCAGCCGCCAGCTGCTCGCAAATGGCGGGCAAGTCGCCCAGCCTTTTTGCGCTTACCAGCAGGCACTCGGCAGCGTTGCACACGCTCACGCGCCGCGTTTTGGCGTTGGTAACAATGCGCCGCGCCATGTCCGTCTCCGCCGATTCGTCAACGTAAATGTGGCACACCCCCGTGCCCGTTTCGATGACGGGAATGCGGGAGCTGCTGCGCACAAAGCTGATGAGGCTTGCGCTGCCGCGCGGTATCACCAAATCCACCAAGCCTGTAGCGTTGAGCAGCGCGGCGGTGGCTTCGCGCGAGGAGGGCAGCAGCTGCGCCGCCATTGCGGTTACTCCGTGCTTTTGAAGCGCCGCGTGAATTACGGAAATGATAGCCTCGTTGGAGCGCTGCGCATCGCTGCCGCCCTTGAGTACGCAGGCGTTGCCGCTTTTGAAGCAAAGCGAAAACACATCGAAAGTAACGTTGGGGCGGGCTTCGTAGATAACGCCAATCACGCCAAAGGGGACGCTCCGCTTGGTAATGCTCATTCCGTTGGGGCGCGTGGTTTGCGCCAGCGTTCTACCCAAAGGCGACGGAAGCGACGCCACGCCGCGAATGTCTGCCGCAATGCCTGCAATGCGCTCAGGCGACAAGAGTAGCCTGTCGTATAGCGGGTTGTTCTTGTCCATGCAGGCAAGGTCTTTGGCGTTCTCTGCCAAAATGAAAGTTGATTGCTTCTCGGCCTCATCCGCCAGCGTGAGCAGCACGGCGTTAACGTCAGCATCGGCAAGCAAGCTGAGGGTGCGCGAGGCCGCGCGAATTTGTTGCAGAAAGGGTGTGAGCTCCACGATTCAAGTATTTAAAAATTCTCACTTCCGCTTGGATAAAATTAAAAAGCCTTGCAACATCAATGACTTGCAAGGCTTCTTTTGGTTGCGGAGACAGGACTCGAACCTGTGACCTCCGGGTTATGAGCCCGACGAGCTACCAACTGCTCTACTCCGCGATATGGCTGCAAAGATACGGCTTTATTTAGAATTTCCAAATTTATTTGGAAAATAATTTCGCTGCATCGCCTATCTGGAGCTTAAGCTGTTCTACGTCAGGCGTAGGAAAAAGGCGCTTGGTGGGGTAGGAGGGCGCTAAATCAGCTTCATCCCGTCAAACACGTTCATCACCTCCCTCACCGCTTTGGCGGAGGCGTCAAAATCCTTGCGCTCAGCTTCGTTCAACTCAATTTCGATGATTTGCTCAACACCCTCGCGCCCCAACTTCACGGGTACGCCGAGGAATATGTCCTTCACGCCGTATTCGCCGTTAAGCTTCACGCAGCAGGGGAAAATGCGCTTTTGGTTGCGCAGGATAGCTTCCACCATCTGCGCGGCAGCCGACCCGGGGGCGTACCACGCCGACGTTCCCATGAGCTTCACCAGCTCTCCGCCGCCGTTTTTGGTGCGCTCTATGATAGCGTTCAGCTTGTCCTTGTCGATAAGCTGCGTTACGGGAATGCCCGACACGGTGGTGTAGCGGGGCAGCGGCACCATAGTGTCGCCATGTCCGCCCAGCAGCAACGCCTGAATGTCCTTTGGGCTACAGCTCAGCGCCTCGGCCAAAAACGCACGGTAGCGCGCCGTATCGAGCACGCCCGCCATGCCCAGCACCTTGTTTGGCGTAGCCTTTGCCGTGAGGTAGGCGCAGTAGGTCATTACATCCAGCGGATTGCTAACCACAATGATGACGGCATTTGGCGAGTACTTCACCACATTTTCGGTCACCTGCTTCACGATGCCGGCGTTGACCGAGATGAGGTCGTCGCGGCTCATGCCCGGCTTCCGTGGCAGCCCCGATGTGATAACTACAACGTCGGAGTTGGCGGTGCGGCTATAGTCGTTAGTTGCGCCCGTTAAGCGCGAATCGTAGTAGTTGATGGGGGCGGTTTGCCACAAGTCAAGCGCCTTTCCCTCGGATACACCTTCTTTGATGTCAAGCAGGACAACCTCGTTGGCCAGCTCGCGTTCAGCACATACTTGTGCACAAGTGGCGCCTACGTTACCTGCGCCAATAACCGTAACTTTTGTAGTGTTCATGTTCTTCTATTTTAATGTTGATGAGTTTTCGAGCGTTCGAACAAATTTTTAAGTTGCAAAGGTAGACAATTTTGTTGACTATAATTTGGCTGTTAACAAAAAATGTGCTACTTTTGCCCCGCCTCTAATAACGGGAGAGATGGCAGAGTGGTCGATTGCGGCAGTCTTGAAAACTGTTGAACTGCAAGGTTCCGGGGGTTCGAATCCCTCTCTCTCCGCAAATTAAAAAAACCACTGTATTACAAATCACATGAAATCGAAAAATCGAAAAACTATATAAAGGTTATTTCTTTTTTGAGGCACAGTGGTTTTTTTAATTACGACTCGCTATTGTTCGATAAAAAATTCATCGTTATCCAAGCTTGAGTTGGCGCTTTCAAAACACCCGCTTTTGGTTGGTTTTTATGCGCAAAGCCAGCGGGTATAGGGCAAATCACCCAACTGCCGTTTGCCCATTAAAATCGGCTTTAATGTGCGCCATCTGAGTTCTTTTTGAGCAGCCTACATATCTTCTCAATTGTTGGCGGGGTACAAGTTGTCCCACCACGACGGGTCGTCCTGAAGCCACTTGGCAAACCAAGCATGTATTGAGTGGTTCCACTCTAACCTGCGCTTGTAGGTTGCTATTCCGTGGTTTTCGCCCTTTACCCTTATAAACTCCACCGGACGGCCAAGTATCCTGAGGGCGGTGAACATCTGTATGCTTTCGCCTATGGGTACGTTGGTATCCTCCATGCCGTGCAGCAGCAGGAGCGGCGTTTTTACCTTGTCGGCGTTGAAGAGGGGGCTTTGCTCTACGTACAGCTCCTTGTTGTTCCAGGGGTAACTGTTGGCGCTGGCTGCGCCGCTGTACGAGTATCCCCAATACCCCTCGCCCCAGTAGCTGGCTATGGAGCTGATGCCGGCGTGCGACACGGCAACGGCAAACATGTCGGTGATGGTTTGCAGGTACATCGTCATAAATCCGCCGTAGGAGGCTCCCATGCAGCCTATTTTCTTTTCGTTGATGAAGCTGTGCTCCGACACAAATTTTTTAACGCCTTCGACTATCTCGTTGGCGGTGCGCTTTCCCCAGGCGTTGACGTGGCGCGCCGAGAACTCCTGCCCAAAACCTACTGCTCCGCTGGGCTGGAGCGTGTACACCACGTAGCCCAGCGAGGCGTAAACATGCAGCGGGTACGAGCCTTCCAGCGACCTGACGGTAGGCGTTGTGCCGGCATAGTAGTAAACAATCAGCGGGTATTTTTTGGCCGCGTCAAAGTTGGGGGGCAGGTAGTAGCGACCGCTGATGGGCGTGCCGTCGGATGCGGTGAAGCTCCAATCGGTAACCTTGCCGAGCGCTACGCCCGAAAGCCGCTCTTTTGAGGGGTCGCTAATCAGCGTTGATTTTCCGCTCTTCAGGTCGTAGGCGTAGGCCTTGGTCGAGCTGGAGGCGCTCACCCCAACGCAAACGGCCGTTGACCCGCTTCTTGCAGGGGAGAACGACCTGATAACATCTTCCGGCAAGCTCAGCTTGACGAACGTTTTTTTCGCAACGCTATACCTGTACACACTCTCGTAGTCGGCCTCCGCAACGGTCATGTATATTTCGTCGTCCGAGCGCCACGTCATCCGGCTGATGGAGGGGTTGAAGCTCTTGGTGAGCGCCTCCACCTGCCTGTCGGAGATGTTCATTATAAACGCCTCGCGCTCGTAGCTGTTGGCTATCGTTTCCGGCGGAAGATTCAGCGCTATCCCCTTGAACGCTTCGGGCGAGCCTGTGATGAGTATTTTTTGTCCGTTGGGGGAGAAGCTTGCCGAGTATGCGTATTTTTCGTCCTTCCAGAGCGTATCTATCTTCAGCGACTCCAAGTTCAGCAGGAGCAGCGTAGATTTCCTGAACGGCCTTTCGGTAATCTGCTCGTCGCTCACGGAGAACAGCAGGTAGCGTGAGTCGCGGCTGATGTCGTGCAGGGAGGTTGTCCGCTTTCCGTACGTCAGCCGATGGTTAACGCCCGTGGACAAGTCGTACTTGTAGAGGTAGCGCTTGTCCATGTATCCTTCCTGCCTATCCTCCGGAGATTTCAGGATGAGCAAATCTCCTTTTCGGTTTTCGTAAGATTCTTTTATTGTGTAAATGAGGTATTGCTCATTGGGGGCAATGTGGAAGCTTTCCTTGGGAATATTTGCGGCGATAACGCTTTCGCTCATCGTTTCGGGGTCAACGCCAATCAGGGAGTTGTTGTTGCCCCGCTGCGCTGTGTAGTACAGCTTGTTCGACGTGGGCATCCACTGCATGGGCTTGTCTACGTGCAGCCTTCCCCCCGTTTTTGTATCGTACACCTCCGAGTAGCGCGACGAGCTCCCGCCTTCGGCCACGTTGGTGTAATTCAGGGTAATGAAGCGTCCGTTGGGTGAAATGCCTCCGCCCGAAATCCTCGTACCCTCAACAATATCGTTGATGCTGATAAGCCTTTTGCCGTCGTACTCTGTCAGGCTCACCACGCTGTCCTTGGCCTCCACCACAATGCGCATCGACTCCTGCGGAGTTTTCGAGGCTGCCTCGCTGAGGTACTTTATGGAGAACTCGGTGGCGCCGGGGGTTACGGTTATCTCCTTTTTTGTGGTTTTGGCATTTTGGAGGCTGTCCTCAGCCGTTGTCTTCGACGTTTCCTTTTTGTTGTTCGCGTACAGCTCCAGCATTCCGGTGGCAGTAATGCTCACCGTGAGCTTTGCGTACCTGTCGGCGTTGACGTTGAAGGAGAAAAAGCGCAGCTCGCTGTCCTTCTTTGCCTTTGGAAAAAGTATGTGGCGCGAGGTGTCGGCAGAAATTTCGTCCTTAAAATCTTGAGGGGCGACAAGAAAGGCCGTTTCGAGCAACGTTTTTTCCTCAAATTTTTCACCTTTAAGGTTTGTGGTGTCCGTCATAAACGGGCTGCTCACGGCAACAGGAGCGGTTGCGCGCACTTTTGAGATATTCAGCTTGCTTTGAGCGGCCGAGTGGCCACAGGCAAGCAGGCAGAGCAGCGTAGCTGATAGCAGGCTTGTTTTCATAAATAGCGTAGCTTGTTTGTTCGATTTATGCCACGAATGCGCGAATGCTTTTCTCGCTATCCGTGCACCTGCGGCTACAATCTATTGGTTAATAATGGTATTGTGAAAAATGAAAAATTTCATATTTCGTAGGGCGTTGCCCTACGCTATTGGTTTCGGGCTTTCAGCCCTGAAAGGGCGGCTGTCAATAGCGTAGGGCAATGCCCCACGAACGGAGCAAGAATTAATCATCAAGCCCCGAAAGGGCGTAATCCAAGCTGGAGTTGGCGCTTTCGAAACATCTACTTTTTTTTACCGGACAATGTAATCCAAAATTCTTAATTCCTAATTCTTAATTCTTAATTAATTAGTCTTGTAGCGTTGCGCACAGGAACTCGCGGTTGAGGCGGGCGATGTGGGCGATAGAAATGCTTTTGGGGCACTCGGCCTCGCAAGCTTGCGTGTTGGTGCACGAGCCAAATCCCAGCTCGTCCATCTTGGCAACCATTGCCTTTGCGCGGCGGGAAGCCTCTACTTTGCCTTGCGGCAGGAGCGCCAGCGAGCTTACGCGCGCAGCAACAAACAGCATCGCCGAGCTGTTCTTGCACGTGGCCACGCATGCTCCGCAACCCACGCACGCCGCGGCGTCCATGCTCTCGTCGGCTTTAGGTTTGGGGATAGGGATAGCGTTGCCGTCGGGTACGCCGCCGGTGTTGACGGAGATAAATCCGCCGGCCTGCAAAATTTTGTCGAATGCGCCGCGGTCTACCACCAAGTCCTTTACCACAGGGAATCCGCGGCTACGCCAAGGCTCAACGGTAATGGTGTCGCCATCTTTGAACTTGCGCATGTGCAGCTGGCAGGTAGTAACATCGTCGTCGGGGCCGTGCGCGCGGCCGTTGATGTAGAGCGAGCACATGCCGCAAATACCTTCGCGGCAGTCGTGGTCAAAGGTAATGGGGCCGCGGCAGCCCTTGTTGTAGGCTACGGCCTCTTTCTTTTCGCGTATCAGCTGCTCGTTAAGAATATCCATCATCTCCAAAAACGAAGAATCCGGCGAAATGTTGGCCACCTTGTACGTTTCAAAGTGCCCTTTTGCTTTTGCGTTTTCTTGACGCCAAACTTTTAGTGTAAGATTCATAGCGATTTTATAGTTGGTTTACTCCTTTTATTTCACCGTGCAAACTTACATGAAAATCCTTAGATTTACAAGCGTGCGCACAAAAATCAGCGCCATTTCTTTACCCTGACACCGAAAAATCGGCGCTGCTTACCCGTTGGCTACGCTGAGCAGAAATAATTCTTTGTTTTTCTACGTTATTGTTGCCCTTCGACCATTCAAGCATTGTTTTCTTACCCCCTCGCGCAAGCTAAAGGTGTAGCATAATATTGGCTTTTGGGGCGCTTCCGTATAAATTTTTTGAATAAACCGTGTAAATTATTGCATCTGAGTAGCACAGCAAAAAAAATATTTTATAACTTTGGCGCAAATTCACCGCTTTTGTTTTTCCTAAACAGTAAAAAAAGTTTTTGTAATGAAAAACCAGACATTGCTTGTAGCGGCAGCCACGGCGCTGCTCTTTTCACCTTCGTTAAGCGCGAAGGAGCTTACCATTACGGTAAAAAATCCGCTAAGCACGGCGCGAACGGGCGCACCCGTTGCCGTCAGCGCAGCGCAAATACGCCAGCAGGATGCCGCGTACAGCGGCGGCGCGGTTGCGGTGTACGACGACGGCGCGCGCATCTGTTCGCAGCTCGATGACTTTGACGGCGACGGCCGGGCAGACGAGCTGGCGTTTCTGCTGGACATGAAGGCCGGCGAGTCGAGAAAAATTCGCTTGGTTACGGGTGACGCCACGGCAGCGCCATGCGCAGCAGGCCGCGTGCACGCCCAGCTGTTTTTGCGCGATAAAGCAAGTAACACCATTACCCCTGTTCCGTCGGCAGCGTCGCCTACGGGCAACCTCTACAACAGCCTGCACCACCACGGGCCGGCGTGGGAAACAGACCTCATTGCCTACCGCGCCTACTTCGACGCTAAGCAAACCATAGACATTTACGGCAAGCGCAAGCAGCAGCTGGAACTGGACGCCAGCAAGTGGTACCCCACCGACGAGCAACTGGTGCAAGGCTTTGGCGACGATATTTTGCTGGTGTCGGGCAGCGTGGGCGTGGGTACGCTCAAGGGTTGGGACGGCAGCAAGGCTATACATATAGCGCCGGTGGGCAACCGCGAGGCGCGCATTGTGGCCGCAGGGCCGCTACGTACAGTAGTTGAAATGAGGGTGCAGAAGTGGATGTACGGGCTCGATTCTCTGGATGTGATATGCAGGTATATCACCTACGCCGGGCATCGCGATGTGGAGGTTAGGGTGATTGGCGCCAAACCTTTTGCTTCGGACATGCTGCTCTGCACGGGCGTGCAGAAAATGAAAAAGTCAACAGAATTTTTCTCGGATAAGTCGGGGCTTACCTGCGTGTGGGGAACAGGCTTTCCGGTGGACGATACGGTAAAATACGGCCTGCAAACCGTCGGGTTGGCGGTGGCAATCCCCGCCAACGTCTACAGCGGCGACGCAACCGATAAGGTTAACCACCTAACGCTGCTTGCTCCCAAGGGCGCAAAGGAGTTTACGTACTACTTCTGGGCAGTCTCGAAAAAGGAGGAATGGTGGCAGGTAAAGACGGCAAAGGCATTTTTTGATTTTTCAACCGACGAAAAACAGCTGGCGCTAAATCCGGTGATAGCTGAGTTCTAAATTTTGAACTTTTCTATCATGTAAATACATTTAAATTTTAAGCTGATATGACACGTTATGGAAGCGTTATCAGGGTACGTCCGGAAAAGCTGGAGGAGTACAAGAAGCTGCACGCCGAGGTATGGCCCGACGTGCTGAAAATGATTCACGATTGCAACTTGCGCAACTACAGCATCTACTACAAAGACGGCTTTTTGTTCAGCTACTACGAGTATGTAGGTACCGACTACAACGCCGACATGTCAAAGATGGCCTCAGACCCCGAAACCCAACGCTGGTGGGATGTGTGCGAGCCATGCCAGCAGCCGCTCGAAACCCGCGCCGACGGCGAATGGTGGGCTTCGATGGAGGAGGTTTTTCATACGAATTGAGCATGACCTTACATCCGTGCAGCTGCACCCGTATCGGCGTTACGCTGACCGTCAATGCGCCGATACGGGTACGCTGCTCGTGGATGTGCATAAAAATATTCTCATCTTATTTTAGAGCTCTTCAAGCAGCTGCTTACTGAAAAATCCTCCGACCACCGAGCGTGCTTGAAAGCCGCGCTGGTTGGGTCTATCGGTAAAATACCAGTCGTTCATTGGTACGCGGTCGGGGGTGACGTTGGCATAGGTATACAGGGGATGGATAAATTGCTCGAAAGTTGCTTTATCATCTGCCAGCGTAGCCGTCCATATAATCCAGTCGGCCTTGGTGTAGGTCTCCCTGTTGTCTAACGGCAGCCCGTAGACATTTTGTTTGGTAAGGTAGTAGGGGATTTCCTTTTTCGCCACCTCATCGGGGAATATGCCTAAATTCAGCAGCTTATTCCACACTAAATTGTATTTTTGGCTCCACGTGCCCTGCTGGTCGAAGGTGAGGCGATAGTGGTCGCCGTCGTCGGCCATTTTGAGCCACTGCTGCGCCATAGCTTGCGCCTTGCGGGTATATTCTTCGGCCACATCCTGCTTGCCGAGCATGTCCGCCAGCCTGCCGTAAGCGGCAATGCCGAGAATGGCCTTGATGGATAAGTTGGCGTTGTGCGCAAAGTGTCCCGCAAAATCGTCGGTACACAGCTGGTTTTCGGGGTCAAGACCTTTTTCTACCAGATAGTTTGTCCATGTAGTTAGCGTTTCCCAATGTTTTTCGGCATACTGCGCATGTCCCTCCCGCTGGGCAATGGCGGCAGCGAGGATAAGCATGTTGCCGCTTTCCTCCACCGGCATATCGCCGCCGTAGGTTTGCCCGTTGGCTATGGGATAGGTGCCTACGTCGTGCGCGGCAAAGGGCTTTGTCCACTTCCCGCTTTCGCTGTAGTAGAGGATGTGGTTTAACAGGCCTTTGCACAGCTCGGGGTTGTACAGCAAGAACAGCGGCGCGGAAGGATAGGTTCTGTCCACCGTGCCGATAGAGCCGTTGCTGAAGTTTTCTTTCGAGAGAAAGAGCAGGTCTCCATTGGGGGCTTTCACGAGCTTGTGCGCCGCAATAGCCTGCCGGTAAGCGAGCGCGCATAGCTCGGCATACTCTTTGCCGCCCGCCGCAGCTGCCCTCCGCATTAAGTCCGCATCAAAGGCGTTGCATTCTTTGATGAGCTGCGGATATTCCTCGTGGGCACGGGCAAAGGCGTCGAAAATGTCGCGCTGTCCGTCGCTGTTCCAGTAGGGGCGCAGGTTTTCGCCAAAATATTGAATGGAGTACAAGTCGTCGTAGCCCAGCATGATTTTGCCCGAAGCAGCGCCGCTTACTTTGCCCAGCGAGTGCACCACCGCCAAGTGGTCGTGCGTGCCGGAGGGCGCTGTAGCGGGTGTAGCGCGCTGCACAAACGCCGTGCGCAAATCTGCCGGAGCGCCGATAAAATATTGGAATGAAGGCGTATCTTCTCCGCAGAGATAAAAATAGCCCCAGTCGATGCGGAGGTTGTCGCCTTTCTTTCCCAAGATGTGCTGCGCTTCGCTGCCGGTTTTCAGGTAGGCCAGCCCGTCTTTTTTCACGCTTTCGGCGCGGCTATGCTGGTAGGACTTATCCACAGCCCACGCAGGCGACGCCTCCACGTAAACCGACACCTCGTGCGCTGCGCCGTCGGTGGGCGTTACGCGGTAGGAAATGTAGCTCACCGGACGGGATACCCACTCCAGATTATCCAGCAGCAAGGGCGTGGTAAAGGTCAGCTCCAGCTCCACCGCCCCGCACGCAAAAACATAGCGGGTTTGCGTAGCCTGTACATCCACGGAGGTCTGCTGCGCAGTTTGCTCCAAGTGGTAGGTTACCGGCGCTTCTGCGCTTAACCCAAAGTCTACCAAGGCTTCGCCAACACGGTTGATGCAGTGCGCCGCCAGCACGTTTCGGCCGGGCTTTAGGGTTTGCGTCGCTTTTTCGGGCAACGCCAGCGTTTTGCCCTCGGCGCAGACGTTGCCGGTATTGACAACCTCCACCCCATTTACGTAGATAAAAATATCGTCATCGTGCGAATAGTGCAGGTAAAGCGGCTTGGCAATATCTTCGGCCGTGAGGTTGACTTCGCGCCGCACCCAGATGTCGCGTACAGGCTCCTCCCACAAGGTCTGGACGGCGGCTTTATTCGGCGTGCCGAAGGCGGCTGTTCCTGTTTTCCATTTAGCGTCGTTAAAGTTCGGTTGCTCCCATCCTGCCGACGGTTGAGCGAAGGTGTAGGCGGCTTCCCACGCCGATTGTCCGGCGGTGGGCACTACTGTTTCGTACTGCTTGTTTTCTATGCCCATAAAGCGGTAGGCCTGTCCGTCTACCGTTATCGCGCCAATTAGCGGGAAGTCTTCGCCTGTCCAGTGCTTCACCGAGCCGTCGTACAGCTTGTCGGTAAACGACCAGCCGGACGTGTAGGGGTCAATAGTAACGAGCGGAAAAGCAGGGGCGCGCAAGTCGCTTGCGATATGTTCTGCTCCGTTTGGTTGGCAGGCAGCAAAGAGCGCCGCGAGAGGAAGAAAGAAAAATGGCTTCATGTGTTGATTGGTTTTAGCAGTTAAGTAACGTAAAATAAATAATTTATTAAGGATTGCTTTTTCTGTGAAACAATTATTACAAGAGCTATACAGCTACAAAAAACTACACGGTTATCAAGAATTACACAGAGAGCCACAGAGAATCTCAGTAGCGTAAACCTATTGCACTAACTCCTGCTTTATCATTCGTCTCTTTTTATATCCCGCAGCGTGCTGATTTTTTCTTTTGTCAAACCGGTTAAGTCTTCTATAAATTCAAGCGACAGATTTCTTTTCAAGCAGGATAGCGCAATTTTTTTTATGCCTTCTTCTATGCCTTCTTCTCTACCTTGCTTCATGCCTTGTTCCAGACCTTGCTTCAGGCCTTCCTCTCTGCCTTCCT
>JAIRXY010000242.1 GCA_031268055.1 Prevotellaceae bacterium
GGCGGATTTAACGCCTTGCTGGGGCAACCCGTTAGCATTTCGTCAATCGGCGCCATTCCTTCGGGGCGGACGGTATTTATACGTGCAGCCGCCAGAATAAACTACGCGACGGAAGGGCAAAAACGGTACAACTACACCGAGCCGATCGAGTGAATAATGCCTTAAGCGACGTAAAGTAAATAACATGTAGCTGTTGCTAGGTACCATTCTCTCTCGACGGGAAAGGGCAAGGGCAAGGGCAACGGCTACATGCTATTATTTTACATTCTTAATTTGCACGGTAAAGCTTTCCCCATTTTTTATCTGCTTCACATACTGAAAAATAAAACAACCAAGACCAAAACGCAGTGAACTATAAAATCATCCCATACCTCAAGCTTGCGGCATTGGCGTTAAGCTTGCCTGTAATGTCGCTTTTCGGGGTTAATGCAGCCAAAGCCCAAATCATCTGGCCGGAAGGACAGCTGCTGCCCTCGTTTCCTGCTCCAGCGCAAGCACAGGATTTAATTTATTTGAACGACAGGAATAACACCGACGACGAAATGTACCTTTTTTCTTCGCTGAAAGGTCTGGTAAACCGCACGCAGCCGCGCATTTTTTCCTACGAAGGCGACGCTTTTGCCGAAGGAGCGCACACGTGGCTCAATTCGCTGAACGTAGCTATCAGGGAGACAGACCCTTGGGCTGTGCTAACAAAGTACAAATCGGAAGTTTCTGGCCTGATTGTTTACGATACGGGGCAGGTACATACCGTTAATCTGGCAATCCCGATGGCAAAAGACTCGAATGCGCTCATTGCTTCACCCTCGCTTTTAGCCATCCTGACGGCTCCGCCATACAGCTTTCGAGTTTTGGCAGACCTGCGCACCGAGCGCTTTACCTCGCCGCTTCAAGTTTACCAGCGCATTTATGATCGCTATTGGCAGAGCAAACCCGACAAGCGCCTCCTGATTGGCCTAAGCCCCGAACACCACAAAGCCTCCCTGCGCGAATATGCCGTAGCGCTCGGCGCGGTTGTGGTTTGGCTCGACCCGAGAAATACGTCCGAAAGCAGCATGCTCAATCGCTTTTTAGAGCTGATGCCCTCCGGCGCCAACTACATGGGCTGGTGGCCGGAAGAAGGCTCCGGCATAGAGCGATTGTCGTACTACGGACTCACAACAATTGCCAGCGACTACTGCACCAACCTGACTTTCCACAGCGGAATGCCGCGAACGGTTGAAGCTCGCCCCATGCCCGCCAAGCCCGAGCTGCAAAACAAAATATACGTCGCATTTATCCTCAGCGACGGCGACAACTTGCAGTACGTCGAGCATTTGATGCGCAAGCTCTGGAACAACCCCGACCGAGGCTCCGTGCCAATCGGTTGGACGGTGTCGCCCGCTATGGTCGACGCCATGCCGGGAGCCTTGAACTACTACCACCAATCCTCAACCGACAACGACAATCTCATTTCCGGACCTTCGGGCTACGGGTACACCTACCCGAACTACTGGCTACGACAGCAGTCGCACACAAATGCCGACGCCTTGGCAAGCTATGTCGCCAAAACCGAAGAGTACAACGTAAAAGCAGGCATCCGCGTAGTTACGGTTTGGAACACCATTACCGGAGACATTAGCCCCGCGGTGGGGCAAGCCTTTGCCGACAATGCCCCTACCTTGCTTGGCTTGACAGCGCAAAATACCGGCGGAGTGTTAAGCATCTATAACAGCAAGCTGCCCGGAAAGCCCCTTTCGTGCAACTACTGCACAGACGTGGAGGCAATGAGTAGCCACATAAGCAACGCTTCGGCGAGCTGGCTGGTCGGCTCAAGGCAAGAGCCGCTCTTCCTGATTATTCAGGCGCAGCCTTGGCAGGACGTTACTCCAACGAGCTTCAAAAGCGTAGCAAGCTTGCTCAACAAAACAATTTACGAGGTAGTTCGCCCCGACCACATCTTCCAGCTCATACGCGAGCATAACAAGCTGACAGTAAATCCGGGCGGCATCGAAGGCAACGGTGAAGGGCTTACCGGTGTTTACTTCAACGGCGCAAGCTTTGATGCAGAAGTAGCAAGCCGGATAGACGCCGGAGTCAGCTTCAATTGGGGCGCCAGCTCGCCCGTGGAGGGCGTTAACGCCAATAATTTTTCAACCCGCTGGATAGGAGAGGTAATGCCTCGATATTCGGGAAGCTACACCTTCTACCTTACCTGCAACGGCGGCGGCAGGCTGTGGATAAACAACGAGCTGCTGGTAGACAAATGGGCGCCGGAAAATCAAAATACATCCGCCGGAGCTATCTCCTTAACCGCAGGCGAAAAGTACGACGTAAAGCTCGAATATCACGGGCAGCGCAATGCAGCCCTCTGCAAGTTGGAGTGGGCAAGCCCCCTTCAGTCGCGTGAAGTAGTGCCTAAAAACCAGCTGTTTAGAGATGCAGCAAAGGAGATAACCGTGCCGACCGCGGTAAAGAAGCTCGATTCCGGCTCCACGCTAAAAGCCTACCCCAGCGCGAGGCGGGGAGTTGTAGCGGTTGAAATCACCGATTACGACGGCAGCAGCGAGGTAAGCCTGACGGTTTACGATATTTCCGGTAAGAGCCTGATGCAGCAGGCAAGCCATGCCGCCAAGCAGCAGCTGGACTTAAGCCGGTATGCAAATGGAATATACCTGATTTCGGCGCGTACGAAAAACAGCACGCAAACAATTCGGTACCTGCTTGCAGAGTAAAAGCGGCTATAGAAAACTTAGTGGTGCGAAATGAGCAGCGCGTAATTGCGGCCGCACATCATTATCCCCTACCCCGTAAGGCGGTATGTAAAAAAAGGAAGCGGAAGAGGGAAGCTCCAAACTTTTTATAAATAACATCATAATCAACTTTATTATCAAATTTACACCTATATAACGTCCACGTTTATGAATATAAATACAAATATTGTAATTTTGTGCTCTGCATTGCTTGGCGTAGTAAGCTGTAGCAGCAACGATGCTTTATCCGAAGAAAGTATTGTCAATATCGATGACGAAAGTGGGGCATACGCCGATAAGTATGATCCAATATCCGATGCAGGGCAATACACATTCCCCGAAATGCTTACCATGCCGAAAAAATATTGGAATTGTGTCTATGCGCTGACAGGCAGCCGCAATGAGCTCGGAAAAACAAGCGAAACCGATGGCCTGCAATACCACCTGCTATGCCAGTCTATTAGCGGATTGACAAATCGCGCCGTAGATCAAGGTAAAAGCGAAACAGGAGTATGGCTATGCGACCATGAAAATCGCAACTCCTACACCTTGTCCCTGAATGCCTTGCAAGCTATGGGAATGAAAGAGCAGGGGAGGCAGACTGGCGTAGAGCTTGCCTGCAATAGCTATAGCCCAAGCGAAGGAGTAGCCATACAAATCAAAGATTTGTTTGACGGATACGTGCTTACGGACGTAGAAAATAATCCTGAAAGCAACGCTGTGGCCTCGGTAGCCTCACATGTGTATAGCGCTATTATTGTAGATGTTAGAGACAAGGAAAAGTATGATGCAGCGGGTTATACGATGAAATACGATGCTCGGTATAAAACCACGCACGATTCGTGGACAGAATTTAAGGATAAGTGCAGCGCTAAAGCGTTGGTAGTGATGCCCGTGCAAACGGGCGAGCTGAGGGATTTTGCAATTAAAAACAACCTGTTCGTTTTAAACATCAATAGGCAGATAAATAATTCGAGCGCAGGGCAAAATCTCAGCATTTTCGAAGAAGCGCTCTCATGGTTAGATGCCGGAGCGCCTATATTTGGCTGGGAGCAAGGCGTAAGCGAAGATTTGTTTGTAAACAGAGCCTCCAAAACCGGACACGTCTGGATTCCGAGCG
Organism: Prevotellaceae bacterium; assembly: GCA_031268055.1. Lineage (GTDB taxonomy): Bacteria > Bacteroidota > Bacteroidia > Bacteroidales > UBA932 > JAITMY01. The sequence goes on from JAIRXY010000242.1 coordinate 3,853, forward strand.
ATTGGACGTACAATATTCCAATGACTTCTTTGCGCTACAAAAGTCGGCAAGCATCGGCGCTGGCAAAAGTCCAGAATCCTAAAAATATTGACTACAGCCGGAAGAAAAATTTCATCGCTTTTTACCTTACCGACGGAGACAACATACAGTGGATGATGAACAATTTTGTCGAAGATTTTTATTCGGACGGTAACGCCGCTCAGGTAAAAATGGGTTTTGGCATTCCCGTAGGAAATCTGGCAATGGTATCCCCCCCCTTCCTTGCCGACATTATCGGCAGGCAACAGGACGGCTGCACTATTATTGAGTCGCTGGGAGGCGGATACTCCTACGTCGATAATTATGGAATAGATAAAGATAGAGCTGCGCAGCTGGAATCCTTGGCGTGTACCGTGGCCGCGCAAATGAGGCAACACAGGGTGAAAATTTTAGGGCTGATGGCTCATAATGTTCAATCATCCGAAGCACAGAGAGGATTCCAAGCGTTTGCGGAGGCAAACGACCAGCTGGAAGGGATAGCGGCCATTCAGTACTCTCCGTATTCCGGAGGTAAGGGCGAAATATTCTGGGTGAAAAACAAAAATGGATTCGACATTCCGGTAGTTACAATAAAATATTCGCTATGGAATCACGGAAATCGTAATGCCGAGAGAGATGGCACTCCCAAATTTGTAGCAAATCGTTTAAATTCGGAAGCCAAAGAAGACGTATCTTTCTCATTAATTGCCGTGCACGCGTGGAGTAATTTTAGGGATGTGGGCGCCACAAGCAACGAGCTGCTTGAAAATTATAGCGGCGACAAAAAAGGCGCAAGCGCTGCTAAGCTGTGCCTCAATCATCTGGATGACAAATTTGAGGCTGTCAGCGTACAGGAGCTTATATGGAGAATCCGTATGTTCTATAAAAAATCACAAACAGAGCAGTATCTAAATGTAATAAATTGAAAAAAATGTATAAATGTATTTTTACAGCGCT
>JAIRXY010000006.1 GCA_031268055.1 Prevotellaceae bacterium
CGCTGCGCGACTTGTCACGGGCAGGCCTAATTTCCATAACCGCAAGCTACGCTACGCTTGCATGCGGTCATGGAAATCATGCCCTTCGGGTCGTTACGCTTTGAAAATTTCTTTTATATGTCGGAATTTTTTCGAACGAATATTTTTATATAAATATGCGAATTTTTTACACCCCAACCGTAGGGATACGCAAGGTGATGCTGCTTATACTCCACACTTTACGGCACAACGATAACCGCTGTGGCAATCCAACCTCTCTCTTCCTACCGCTTCGAAAACGAATAGGGAGCGTCCTCTGCCCGTATGCCCCGCCGTGTGTTGGGTGTGCGCGACATGGTTGCGCTGAGGGTTGCACCGCGCAGCAGCTCTCCGTGCGTTAGGTAGCTGCGCGTAACGGATGTGCCGTTGACCGATAAGGCGTGCAAGTACTTATTCTCCGCGCTGTTCTCGGGGGCATTGATGGTTACTGTTTTTCCGTTTTCCAAGTGGAGCAGCGCCTTTTTGAATAACGGAGCGCCCAGCACATACTGGTCTGACCCCGGACAAACGGGGTAAAAGCCGAGCGCCGAAAATACATACCACGCCGAAGTTTGCCCGTTGTCTTCGTCGCCGCAATAGCCGTCGGCGTTGGGGGTGTACATGCGGTTCATCACTTCACGCAGCCAGTATTGGGCTTTCCACGGCTGGCCGGCGTAAGCGTAAAGATAAATCATGTGCTGAATCGGCTGGTTGCCGTGGGCATAATTGCCCATGTTCATCACGGTCATTTCGCGGATTTCGTGAATCACGCCGCGGTAGTAGCTGTCGTCGAAAATAGGCGGAACGACAAACACGCTGTCGAGCATGGCAACAAACATTTCTTTTCCGCCCATGAGGTCAATGAGCCCTTGCGGGTCGTGAAATACTGACCATGTGTAGTGCCAGCTGTTGCCTTCGGTGAAGGCATCGCCCCACTTGAACGGCGAGAAGGGCGTTTGAAACGAGCCATCGGCATTACGTCCGCGCATCAGATTGGTTGAGGAGTCAAAGAGGTGGCGGTAGCTCTGGGCGCGATGGGCAAATCGGTCTACCTCTTCCTGCGGACGTTGCAGCGCAACGGCGAGCTGGTAAATGCACCAGTCGTTGTAGGCGTACTCAAGGGTGCGGGCGGCGCTTTCGTTTATGCTCACATCATAGGGCACATACCCCAGCGTGTTGTAGTACTCGTGCCCGCGTCGTCCGGTTGACGATACGGTGGGATGAACGTTTTCTGTGCCGTGCAGCAGCCCTTTGTACAAGGTCTCCACATCGTCCACCTGTACGCCTTTCAGGTAGGCGTCGACGAGCACCGAGGCAGAGTTGTTGCCAATCATACAGCCGCGATGCCCGGGGCTAGCCCACTCGGGGAAAAATCCGCTTTCTCTGTAAGTATTGATAAGCCCCTCCTGCATTTCCTTGCTGACGGAGGGATACAAGAGATTTAGTAAGGGGCACAGCGCGCGGAAGGTGTCCCAAAATCCCATATCGGTGTACATGGGGCCGGGCAGCACCTTGCCGTTGTAGGGGCTGTAGTGAACGGTCTGCCCCTCGGCGGTTACCTCGTGCAGCTTGCGCGGGAAAAGCGTTGAGCGGTACAGGCAGGAGTAAAAAGTGCGGTATTGGTCGAGCGTTCCGCCCTCTACCTCTACTTTTTCAAGAACGTCATTCCATGCCTGCTTGCCTTTTTCTGCAAGGGTTTCAAAGGAGTCGCTGCCTAACTCTTTCAGGTTTTGCTCGGCTTGCTCCAAGCTGATGAACGACGAGGCCACGCGCGCATGCACCTGCTCGCCCTTGCGGGTGGCAAATCCTATGACGGCGCCGGTGTGGTTGGCCTGCTGCTCGTGCTTGCCGGCGTGCAGTGTAGCGTCGGCAAAGGTGGCAGCGTAGGTAAAGGGCTTGTCAAACCGCACCACGAAGTAGCTTTTGAAGTTGTCGGGCACGCCGCCGCTGTTGCGGGTAGAGTAGCCTACAATGGCATTTTGTTCGGGGATAATTTTGATGTACGAGCCTCTGTCGAACGCGTCAACCACCACATACGAGCTGTCGCTTTCGGGAAATGTGAAGCGAAATAGCACGGCGCGCTCGGTGGGCGTGATTTCGGTCACCACATCGTGCTCGGCCAAGTATACTTTGTAGTAGTAGGGCTTTGCCGTTTCGCCTTTGTGCGAGAACCAGCTGGCGCGCGCTTCTTCGTTAAACTCGGGCGCGCCAACCACCGGCATGAGCGAAAACTGCCCGTAGTCGTTAATCCACGGGCTGGGTTGGTGGGTTTGCTTAAAGCCGCGTATCTTTTTGGCTGTATAGCTGTACTGCCAGCCATCTCCCATCTTGCCGGTTTGCGGCGTCCAGAAGTTCATACCCCACGGGCGTGCTATGGCAGGATAGGTGTTGCCCGTCGAAAATTCGTGGGTAGACTGTGTCCCCACCAGCGGATTGACGTACTCCACAGGGTCAAATGCGCGTGTTTCGCGGCTTGACGTGCACGCGGCGCATGCTGCTGCAATAATAATGGTAAACTTTTTCATTTGGTCGTGCCGATTTAAAGTGTTTTTTTATTTCAAATTACGCTTTTGCAAAAGTAGCAATAATCTTCATTGCTGCGCATCAAAAAGAAAATTTAATTAGCTCCTTTCCTGCTAAATTTTTATGGCTCACAACCATTCCTGTCGGCGTGATAGCGATGTCAGTTTGCGCTTATGTAAAAGTCGTAATAGCGCATTAGGGTAAGATATCTCGCTACTCTATGACAATAAAACAATTGCTCCTGTAGCAATCAGCAAGCCTCCAACAATGGTCTTCACGCTCATTGGCTCGTGCAGGAAAGCAAA
>JAIRXY010000014.1 GCA_031268055.1 Prevotellaceae bacterium
GAAGGGGTTGATGTAGGAAGCCATTTCTCAATTTGCATTTTTCGATTTTACGGGTGATAGCACGACTTTCAATGCTGAATCTTGTATAGCATTTGCAGCAAAGATAGCAAAATTTTTTATGACAAGATGCTGAGGGTGATTGAGGGTGTGCATTTGACTTCGCAGATTTTTTCGTCATGATTTTGCGTAAATCATTAAAGCAACCTTGATACATCGCGCTTACGAGCACATTGTCGCCAAGAAAACATCAAGCGTTGGTAGCAATGATTTGATGCTGAGCAAATTGTTGATGCTGATTTTGCCCACTACGTAGCAAAACTCGCTGCTGGTATACTTTTCCGAAATTTCAACAAACCGAAAATGCTCAAAATCGCTGACGTTGCGGTAGCGCAAGTAGACGGTAACGAGGTTGTCGGTAACGTACTTTGGCGGGTTGGGCGTGCAAAACTTTTTGTACTCGTAGCGGTAGTCGTGAAAGCGCGCCGTGATGTCCGAGAGCACCGCCGATCCGGTAGGCAGGCCGCCTGCCCCTTTGCCAAACATGAACTGCTTGTCGTAAAATTGTCCGCGGATGACCACTCCGTTGTACTCGTCCTCAACGCTATAGATGTACAGGTCGGGGGTGAGCATGCGCGGCATTACGTAAAGCGTAATGTTGTTATCTTCTGTTTTGCCCACGCGCGCCACCAGCTTTATCTTGCGCCCCTTTTCTCTGGCGTAGCGAATGTCGCACTCGGCAAGGTTGGAGATGCCAAAGTTGAACACTTCGCTGGGCGGAATAATCACGCCAAAGGCGTGCAGCGTAAGTATCACCAGCTTGTAGAGCGAATCGTAGCCGTCAACATCGAAGGAGGGGTTGCTCTCGGCAAAGCCAAGCTCCTGCGCCTGCTTTAGCGCGTTGGAGTAAGTTTCGCCCTCGTTGAAAATTTTGGAGAGAATGTAGTTCGACGACCCGTTGAGGATACCCGTAACGGAGGTGAGCAGGTCGTTATCGTAGTACTCCTCGAGGTTGCGAATAACGGGAATGCTGCCGCACGCCGAGGCATCGTAGAGCAGCGCCACGTTGTGCTTTTGCTGGAGCGCTATCATTTCGGTCATGTGCTCTGCCAGCATAGCTTTGTTGCCGCTCACCACGCTCTTGCCGCGCTGCAAGGCGGTCTTCACGATGTCGTAGGCAGCGGCGGCGTTGTCGATAAGCTCCACCACAAGGTTTATTTCGGGGTCGCCCAAAATATCTTCGGCGTTGGAGGTGAAGTATTTTGCGTCGATGTTGCGCCTCTTGTCGGGATTTTTTATGCAAATGCGCTTAATTTGGGCGTCAACGGTTTTACTCTTTTGTAGCACGGTGTAAAGCCCTGCTCCCACCGTTCCAAAGCCAAATAAGCCAATAGTCAACTTGTTCATAGTGCCGAAAAAAATTACGAGTTAGATATTTTCCGCTTCAACAGGTAGTAGATGTTGGTCACCGCAATGATAAAGTTGGCGATAACCACCGGATACGCCTGTATGAGCAGCCCGTAGATGACAAACAAAATGCACCCCACCGTGTTGATGCTCCGCAAGGTACGAACGTTTTTAAAGAGAAATGATACCACCAGCGTTGCGGGAGCCATGTACCCTATTATCTCTATTATCAAGCTATTTTCCATGTTATTGTAATTTGAATTATGAGCTGCAAAAGTCATCTTTTGCAGAGCTTTATTTTTTGTGACGCTTCAAGCTTCGGATTTGTGCCGCTGCACAAGCCGCAAAGATACAAAACTTCGGCGAAAAATGGCAGAATATTTTTATCCTGAATTTTGCGCGGTGTTATTTTTTTTCGGCTAAAAAGTGTACTTTTGCGCTGCGTAGCGGGCAACAATTACAAAGCGCAAAACTTCAACGGAAATCGTAACATCTTACTATAAAATGCTGAACATTGTAAAAATAGGCGGAAACGTGATTGACGACGAGCCGCTGCTGGCGCAATTTTTGGGTGATTTTTCTGCCGTTCGCGGCCACAAAATTTTGGTGCACGGCGGCGGAAAGCTGGCCACCAAGCTGTGCGACGCGCTGCATATACCCACGCAAATGCTGGATGGGCGGCGCGTTACCGATGCCGAAACGCTAAAGGTTGTGAGCATGGTGTACGCCGGCTGGATTAACAAAAGCATTGTGGCGCAGCTCTACGCGCAGGGCTGCCACGCCATTGGCTTGTCGGGCGCCGACGGCAACGCCATTCCCGCCGTAAGGCGCAACCCCGTGCCCGTAGACTACGGCTTTGTGGGCGATATCAAGCCCGGACAAATCAACGCTAGCTTCATACAGAGCCTGCTGGAGCAAGGCCTTGTGCCGGTGTTCTCGGCCATCACGCACGATGCGCACGGCTCGCTGCTCAACAGCAACGCCGACAGCGTAGCCTCGTCGCTTGCCATTGCCATGAGCTACCTGACGCCAACGCGCCTCATTTATTGCTTCGAAAAAAATGGCGTGCTTCGCGACCCCAGCGACGAAAACTCCGCCATCCCCGAAATCACCCGCGAGCTGTACGAGGAGTACAAAGCCGACGGCGCTATCTCCGGCGGCATGATTCCCAAAGTGGACAGCGCCTTCAACGCAATAGCCTTTGGCGTAAAGGAGGTGATCATTGGACACGCCAAGTCGCTAAACAAAGGAGGCGGAACGATGATTAGAAAGTAACGCTATCGAAATGGAAAAGAAGCTGTGAATTTTGCCCAACTCTGCGAGCCGTTGCGCTTGGAAGTTGTGAAATATTCTCCTAACTTTGTCGGCAAAAGTATTCCCAAAACACCAACGTTAACTTCACAAACAACCATGACAACCATGACAACCAAGCTATGCAGCCTGCTGCTATCCAACCTGATTTTTTTCTCGCTCAGCGCGCAAACCTTTGTGCACGAAAAATCGAGCTCGTACATCTGGCCTAAAGAGCCGGA